>CAYSPO010000103.1:0-1579 GCA_964432945.1 uncultured Peptoniphilaceae bacterium | reverse complement strand
TAAGTAATTTCTTTAGAGTCATATTGTCATCAATTAACTCTGTGTTTTGTTTTACTACTTTCTCAGATGTATTTATTAATAAATTTAAATGTTCTATTAATTTAGTATTTGATTCTGCATTCTTTTTCAACAGAGAAAGAAGTTCCATTTGTGTATCCATAATTACATTTGATAATACTCTCTTACTTTATCATCTACTAATTTAAGAGAGTTAGGTATTTTAAAATCTGAAAACATCCCTATAGGAGTCTTAGCAGTAGAATGATTAGCCTTAGTTTCAAAGTAATAATCATTATCACCATCTTCACCCCATTCAATTCTTGCTATTAATACAATAGGATAGAAAGACTCAGGTGGATTCTTCTTTAATTTCTTACCCACTACTGACATTCTTTCAATATCTTCACCTGTATTATTATTAGTCTCTAAAGTAGTATGACCAAAGATATAAGCTATTTGATCTTCTCTTAGTATAGTATTACACATATTATTTAACTCAATAATATCATTTGCAATATCTCTCCAAGTATCAAAAGTCTTCATCTTTCTATCATTTAACTCCTTAATAGCTAAATATACATTCAAAGTATCAATAGCTACAGACTTAAGATGATCCTGCTTAGCAATCCATTTTAAGGTATTCCTAATTTGATTAAAATCAGAAGTAGTAGCATAATTCTTATTAGATTCATGCCATTGTTTACCTGGTATAGGCATTGCTTTCATATCTAAATTCAATATAAAGTGAGACTTAGGGTCCATTCCTTTATATCCTTTTTCAGATAAATCCACACTTCCATCAGGATTAATAATTGTTGATGTTGTTTTACCAACTCCTGACTCTCCAAAAATTCCTACGATTTTTCCCATTTGTTGTTAATTATTTATTTAGTAATTCTATTCTGACAGATAATATTGCTGAATAATCTGCCATTGTATCTAATTGTTTTTTTAGTAACATTTTATGTACTGATGATAAATTTTCAAATTTTTTAGATTCTATGAATGCATATAATTTAGATAATTTTTCATCTAATTCTTTTTTTTCTTCTTGTATCCTCCCAAATAATTCATTAATCATATTTATATTTTTTATACATATTAATAAAGTTTTCTTTGCTATTTTTTAAATAACTTTCTTGTTGTGTAAGAAAATCTTGCTCTATCTTTAATAGTGCAATAGCCTCCTCTTTATTTAATTTATCACTATTTGAATCTTTTAATATCCCTAACTCTATAAAGAATTCCTCTATTTCTTTAGTGAGATATAAATTAAATTCTTCAAAATCTTCGGTATATATAGCACTTTTCCCTGTTTTATCTACTTTTAAGAAATACCAATAATCATAATAAGAATAAGAAGCATCTCCATATTTTAGATCTAACACTACTTCTCCTTTAGTTTTAAATGGTACTCCTACATATTTAGAATCTTCTTCTGTTAGAATTTCTATTGCTCTTTCAAGAGAATCTCTATATTCAGGATTTTTTAATAATTTTATATCAAAAGATTTATTAATAAGCTCTTTTAATATTTCCGAAGCTTTTGTTTTTTTCTCTTTATCCATTTACATATATT
>CAYSPO010000102.1:0-1602 GCA_964432945.1 uncultured Peptoniphilaceae bacterium | reverse complement strand
ATATATTCCCTACCCTATTACCTCATTTCTGTTAATTATATCTAATATAGAACAAAAAATAAGCTTTTGAACTTAATAGGGATAAAAAAGGAATTGATATTAATCGATAAAAATCAAATTTGAAATACAGGTTTACCAATCAGAAAATTTGAAAAGTATGAGCGAAGTTATGAAAAGGACAATCCAGTTCAATTTGTCTATAGAGTTTAGTATCTTTATAAAAGATATCTCTTAAACTAAGAGTACAAAAAAGTTAAGAATACCAGAACAATATATCTTAACCTTATTTTATACTTCAAACAAGTAATTTTAAAAATTTCTTTATATCAAAATAAAATTCCACTAATTTATAATTTATTTAACACTGTTATTATATGGCTACTATCAATGATTTTAAACTTATAAATAAGTATGCAAAAGAATATTTTAAATACATAAAAACTCCACAACTGATTGATGAAAAGGAACATAAAAGACTAGGATTTTATTTACTAATTTTAGAATGTATAACGGGTAATACTAATTACGATGAATTACAAAATTCTATTATAGACACAGAATTTTGTAGTTTAGTCTATAATGAAAAAAATAACGACTTTGGTATTGATGCAATATATATCGATAATGAAGACAATATTATAAAATTATTTAATTTCAAGTTTAGAGAAACTTTTAAAGAACAAAAAGGTCAAAACGAAAGAAATTTACTTGATGGATCAAAATTCTTAATGAAACTTAAAAACGATAAATTATCAGAAATGGATCCTAGAAGTAGAGAAAAAGCTGAAACTATTAGTGAGTGTTTTAAATCAGATGAGATATGGAAGACAGAGCTATATATAGTCTCTAATGATAACATACCTTTAGATGCTGGTAATAGTACATTAAAGGATTTTAAAGACTTATTTGATATGCAAATAAAACCTATAGTATTAGATGATATTATAAGCTATGTCTCAGATCGTCCAAAAGATCTAAATGCAACGTTTATAATAGAGGCTGATGCAGTATTAACTTATGAAGAAAATAAGGTAGCATCACAAAAGTCATATTTAGTAAAACTACCAATATCATCATTAATAAGAATAACTTGTGATGAGTTAGAAATGAGAAATAATAAGACATTAAATGATCTTTCAAAGTTAGAATCATTAAATCTTGAGCTTGGTTTTTTGTATGACAATGTTAGAGGTTATCTAGGTAATACCAAATATAATCAAAATATCGTAACAACTCTAAAGGAGGAGCCTTCTAAGTTCTTTATGTTCAATAACGGAATTACAATAACTGCTCAAAATATTATAATGAAACCAATAAATGGAAAGAAAAAATATTCATGTACTATTAATGGTTTTCAAATAGTTAATGGAGGCCAAACTTTACGATCTATATATGCTTATAAAAAGCAAGATTTTAATGAGGAAAATCTAGTCAATGCAGAAGTATTAGTTAGATTATTTAAAACAGAGCTTGATGAAGAACTTACTAATGATATAGCAGAATATACTAATAGTCAGAATGCAATTTCAGCTGTAGATTTAAAATCTATCAGTAATAGACAAATACAAATTGAAAAGTATTTAGAAACAGAAGGTATTGATT
>CAYSPO010000101.1:0-1702 GCA_964432945.1 uncultured Peptoniphilaceae bacterium | reverse complement strand
AGCAAGTATTTCTGTAAGTTTTTCTTGCAGTCCTAAACTTGTAAAGACATTGAGTAGTTTTGCTAATAAGTCTAATCTTCAAGTTAAATACTTAGATACAGAAACATTAGAATTAAAAGAGACACAAATGTATATAGATAAATTTCAAGTCAAATTAATAAAAGATACTTCTTATAAAGGATTGTGGGAAGTATCTTTTTCATTGGAGGAATATTGATGTATCCAACAAGTGAAGAATATAAAACAGTTATAAAAAAGAACTCTCGTAAATTTTACTGGACGGGAAATATCATCTTAAAAGATGAAACAATCATTCCATTTACCAATAAAGATATTCTTAAAGGGTCTGGATACATTCATCGTTCCTGCTCTGGATCTTCTGAACTTGAAATAGGTACAGTTTATGCTGGAGAGTTTGGAATTAGTCTTTTTTCAAATATAGATAGGTATTCTTTAGAGGATTCAAAGCTAGAACTTTTTTACCATCAAGAATTAGAAAACAAAAAGATAGAAACCATACCAATGGGAATCTTTGATGTTACTGAGGCAAATAGGTCTAAGAAGATTTTAGAACTAAAAGGCTATGATTATATGCTTAGATTTGATAAGAACTTCCCAGTAACAGATACCTTTGGTACAGCTTTTGAATTACTTACATTATCATGCGAGAAATGCAAGGTAGAACTAGGTATGACAGAAGATGAGGTAAAAGCTTTTGTAAATGGTGAGGAAGTTTTGGCAATTTATCAAGACCATGATATAGAAACTTACAGGGACTTTATTCACTATATAGCATCGACTCTTGGTGCTTTTGCTGGGGTTTCTCGTGATGGTAAGTTGGTTTTAAAGAAGTATGCAGAAAGCATATCAACTGAAATTAAAACAAGAGAAAGATTTTCTTCATCAATATCAGATTTTAAGACAAGATATACAGCCATCAACTCAACAAATGCAAAGACTAAAATAGCTGAATACTATTCTTTAGAAAATGATGATGGACTAACTATGAATCTTGGGATAAATCCACTGATGCAGTTAGGACTTCCAGAAAAAAGAAAAAGAATGTGTGAGGTTATTCTTACTGAAATTTGTAAGATTCATCATACACCTTTTGATATGGTAACTATAGGAGATCCAAGCCTTGATGTAGGAGATAGAATAGCTATTTCTTACGAAGAAGAAAAGATTGAAGGTCTTATTACTGACATTGAATACAAGATAAATGGTAAGCACAGAATTTTAGGAGTTGGAAAGAATCCATACCTATCAAAGGCTAAAAGTAAGAATGATAAAAATATAGTCGGACTTTTAAATCAGATTGAATCTGAAAAGTTAGTAGTTCATGCCTATTCTAATTACTCTGCCTTTAATCTTTCTACCACAGATACACCAATAATTCGTATAGAATTTGCCTCTAATAAAGAAACGGAGGCAATTTTTAATGCCTCTATTTTGTTGAATATAATTTGTGACACTGAAGAAAAAAATAGAAAGATATCAAGAAAGGTTAAGAAACAAGTAGAGGTTTTAAATGAAGAAGGGAAATCCTATGATCCTCCAAAGTTTGAAGAAAAAGAGGAAGTAGAAGAATTAGACTTTATTGAAAATATAGAAATACCAACAAGGATAGTTATTACTTATGTTTTCAATGATACGAAAATAGAACATCACATTCCAAAAGAAACCTACTTAAGTGGTGACC
>CAYSPO010000100.1:0-1987 GCA_964432945.1 uncultured Peptoniphilaceae bacterium | reverse complement strand
ATCGATATTCATTGACCCAAAATTCAAAATTTTCAATTCGCATCTCCTTTGACCATTATTTATTATAAAGCATTAATAATAAAAACATATTATTAATTTTACTTACAATTAACACTTAGTTTAATATTATCATATTTTTATAATAATCGTAATATTTTTTAAGTACAATAATATATAATTATAAGCATACTTAATTAATACAAATTAACATAAGTATACCTTATTATGTATGTTTAGAAAAGATGTAATAAAAGTTTTTTTATTTATATTGTCAATAAAAACTGAGATAACAAAATACCTGTTATCTCAATTTACATTTTAATATTTATTTTCTTTTTCTTCTTTATTATTATAAAGTTGCTTTAATTCTTGTAAACTAGCTCTAAATTTTTTGGAAACAATATTAGGATTTCTTTGAATAATATCTTTTGCATTAAATAAAGATTTTTCACTTAATTTTTTAAAACCAAACTCTAAGTTAGATAATTCTTTCTTAAAATCTTTAATCTTTGCGAGTTGCTTATTAAGCATAGATTTTTCTTTTATATCTTCTTCAAATAAACTTTCATCAAATTCATTATTCATTAGATCTGGCTGTATTCTGCTTATATCTATTATCTCACTTTTTATATTATTTATACTATCAAGTTTTTCTCTAAAAAAGAGCTTTTCATTTGAGCTAAGTGTTTTTATATTGCTTTCATAATTTGAAATATAAGAAGTGATTTTCTTATTAAATTCTTCTATATTATCAGTCAATTCTTGGGAATTAGTATTTATTTTACTAACAATATTATCTAAACCAAGACTAATTGACTCTGCTAATTGGCTTTGTTCTGTTAATTTTTCTAATAATTTCTTTAAATCTAAAGCATTTCTAGTAGACTTAATAACATCAAATATAAATATAATTCCAAAAGCTACTGTCAAAGTGATCCCAAAATAATTAGATAAATTTATAACTACATTTTCAAACTTAGGATTAATAAGATAGACTAAAACTACAGAGCCAAATCCCCAACCTAAAGTATATAAAAGATTTATATGTCCATCTAAGTTGAATTTCATATCTGAATAATCCCAATATCTTACTTTAAATAACTTTTCCATTAATACTCCCGTAAAATATTCAAGGGTTGTAGCTCCTATCATCCCGAATAAATAAACTAATAAAGGACTATACTCAACTTCATTAGTTAAAGCAACTACAATTAAGGCACCAAATCCATATATAGGTAGCCAAGGTCCGTATAAAAAACCTCTATTTACAAGTTCTTTACTAGTAACAGAAACAAAAAAACATTCCCATAGCCAGCCAATAAAGGCATAGCAGAAGAATAATAAAACCCATTCATTTAATGAGTAAGTCATATAACTATCTCCTATCAAATATTCTTATTTATACCTAACACGGAAATAATTCTCTTAAAACTTAACTTTCTAAGTTTATAAGTAACTGCCTCTTCCAAAGAGCATGCAGTATCAACATAAGATACTATCCAAGATTCCCTATATTTAGGGGGAACAACAGTAAGAGGCCACATGTGCTTTACGATTATATCTTGCTCAACTTTACTTAACTTAAATCTTTTATTTGCATTAATTAAAGCTGTCTTTGGATGTTTTATTCCGTGAGGTCTTTGTTCTTCTTTTGTGTCGTGCCAGTCATATAAGAAAAAATCATGAAGAAGTCCTCCTCTAGCTGCTGAAGTATAATCTAAGCCTAATTTTTTAGAAAGCTGATAAGACCTAAATGAAACTTCTAAGCTGTGACTTAAAGTGGAAGTATTTCCATGTTGGCAAAATTCAGCCATTGATAATACATCTTCATTATTTAATAAATCTTCAACACATGAATAGTATTCTTTTTCCAATTTATATTTATCTAAAATATTTTTTGTTTGTACCATAACGTTTCATAAACCTTTCCTAATAAATTTAATCAATTTATTATGTCCTTATAAATTGATCAATTAGAATAATAATT
>CAYSPO010000099.1:0-2153 GCA_964432945.1 uncultured Peptoniphilaceae bacterium | reverse complement strand
GAGCATCGCCTTGCCAAGGCGAGGGTCGGGAGTTCGAATCTCCTCATCCGCTCCAAATATAAAGCTAATACAGATAACAGAGCTATAGAAGAAATTTCTATAAAAGAAATTCTAAGTCTGTATCTGTATTTTTATTTTTTAAGTGCCACTAGCTTAGCTGGATAAAGTATTCGACTACGAATCGAAAGACCGGGGGTTCGAATCCCTCGTGGCACGCCACACAATACTGACTCGAACCTTTCCAAGGATTCCTATGGTCAGAAAATCTAGAGATACCAATTAATTTTATTAATCGGTATCTTTTTTTATTTCTATTTACTCCAATAGCATAAGTATAAGATTTTAGGGTATAACTAGATTACAGATATAAGGAGGAATTTATGACAAGTAAAGTTAAGCAAGTAATAAAAGGTGTAAATGCTCAAGACGGGGCTGGTGTAAAGTTAGTAAGGGTTTTAGGTAAAGATAATGTAGTGGACTTCGATCCTTTTTTATTAATGGATTCTTTTGATTCAACTAATCCTGAAGATTATATTAAAGGTTTTCCAATGCATCCACATAGGGGAATTGAAACACTTACCTATTTAATTTATGGAGAAATGGATCACCAGGATACTCTAGGCAATGAAGGTAAGATTATTGATGGATCTGCTCAATGGATGACAGCAGGTTCTGGTATCGAGCATCAAGAAATGCCTCAGCCTACAGAAAAGATACTTGGAATTCAATTATGGATAAATCTTCCAAAAGATGAGAAAATGACTAGTCCAAAATATTTTGACGTATTAAGTCAAGATATTCCTAGTGTAAAGCTTGATGAAGGAACTGTTAAGGTTCTTTCTGGCGAAGCATTTGGAGTAAAAGGGGTTACACCTCATCATCTACCAGTTGATTTTTACGATGTAGAGCTAAGAGAAGATAAAGAGATAACTATCCCTAAAATAAATGGTAAAAATGCATTTATTTTTCTAATAAAAGGAGATGGAGAAATACAAAGTCAAGAGTATAAAGAAAAATCTGCTTTATTATTAGATGATAGTGATAGCGTTACAATTAAAGCTATAAATGGCAATGCTCGAATACTTTTTATTCAAGGACCACCTCTTGATGAACCAATTGCTTGGGCTGGGCCAATAGTAATGAATACTTCAAAAGAAATACAACAAGCTTATCTTGATTTGAGAAATGGTGAATTTATTAAAGAAGATGCAAAATAAAGAAAAAGTTGGGTTTCTATTATCTTTAATCGCATAAATTAAATTTCATTAAAGATAATATTAATTTATTATTTGGTAAATAAAAAAGTCCTTAGTTAACGCTAAGGACTAATTTTTATGCTTGTTTTTGTTTTCTTTTATATTTTTGTTCACTTATTGCAGCAGCTCCAATTGCTCCAGCAAATCTGGATAATTCACTTGTACAAATATCGTTACCAATTTCTTCTTCTAAGCGACTAACAAAGTAGGAACTTTGAGCGAGTCCACCAGTTAAGACCACATCTCCAGTTAAATCAAATCTACTAGCTAACTGAAGTGCCTTAGTAACAACTGAATCAACTATACCAGAAGCAATATCTTCTCGAGATTCACCGTCTCCCATTAAAGATATAATTTCTGATTCCGCAAAAACCGTACACATAGAGCTTATTTTTACAGATTCTCCTTCTTTTGCTAAATCAAAAAGTTCTTCTAAAGTCACTCCAAGGCGATCAGCCATAATTTCAATAAATCTTCCGGTTCCTGCTGAACATTTATCATTCATTAAAAAGTCATCAACTATCCCACCGTTGATTGAAATAACTTTTGTATCTTGTCCACCTATATCAATAACAGTACAATTTTCAAATCCAGATATTTCAGTTGCTCCTTTTGCATGGCAAGTGATTTCTGTAATTACCTCATCAGAATACTCTACACTAACTCTACCATAACCTGTAGCTGTAACAAAGCTATCTTTTGAGTGAACATCTATATTATGTTTATCCATTAAAGTTTCAGCAATTGCCAAAGCAGTTTCCTTGCTATTCCAACCAGTTGGTGTAACAAATTGAACTTCATTATCTCCTCTAACGGCTATTTTACTTGCAGTTGATCCTATATCAATTCCAATATAATTCAAGTTATCCCTCCTATATATATGTATAAACTATATCA
>CAYSPO010000098.1:0-2203 GCA_964432945.1 uncultured Peptoniphilaceae bacterium | reverse complement strand
GGATATACTATCTTATCTCCAATATTAAACATGATTACCTCCTTCTTAATTCTACACTATATATTATACTAGAATTAAGAAATAAAGTAAATGAATAAGTATATTAAATTAATATATGCTTGTCAAGTAAAATATAGTTATTGTTAAGGTGTATTTATTCTATTTATTGAAATTATATTTAATTTACTGATAATATATCTTAAATATAAATCTAAAAGAAATAACAATTTTATTATACAACTATTATCCAAAAAATAACAAAAATAAAATAACTATTACTAATATTCAAATTAAAATAAATTATTGGATAAATCCTTTCTCTAACAAATATTCTTGAGCTATTTCTTTACAAGTCATCCCTTGTGATTGGTGTTTATAATTCATTTGAATTAAATCTTCTGTTTCAAGTGATTTAAAAATCGGTGTCAAGATTTCTTCTATTTCTGGGTGCTTTTCTAAAGTCCTTGAATCAATCATGGGGGCTGGTGAAAAAATCGGAGATACACTTTCAGGATCATCAATAATAACAAGGCCAAGTTCTTCTATTTTACCTTCTGTGGTAAAAACGATAGCACAGTTTAAACCATTTTTTCCATCAACCAGGTCATTCAAAGATATATCTTTAGTAATTATATTATTTGTTGGTATTGAAAAACCATATACTTTTTCAAAAGCAGTCAAACCTTGTTCACATTTCGTCCAATATTCATATGCAGATAATACTATGTCTCCTCCGTTACTTACGTAAGAAGAAAAATCCCACATATCTTTAATTTCATTTTCATCGGAAAATTCTTTAGTAACAACCAACAATTCTGAATTTTTTGCACTAACAGGGTGTAGCATATCTATATTATATTTATATTTAAAAAATTCTCTTGCTGTTTCATAGCCTTTTTCATAATCTTGCCATACTGAATTACCTTCATTTTCCATTTGAAACATAGCATTTCCTGTATATTCTATTGTGATATCTGCCAATTTTTGCTGATATGTTTCTCTAAGAAGAGTTGAGCTTCCAATTGTCTGACTTTTATCCTCAATTGTAAAGCCTGCATCTTCCAAAGCTAAAACAATAATTTGGCCTAAATTTCCATTTTCTGCATCAGAAAAAGTTGCAATCTTTATAGTCTCATCATTGTCTTTTATTTTACTAGTGTTTTTATAAGAATCTGGTTTAAGAAAATATTGTTTTTGAGAAATACCCTCACAAGCTGTTAATAATAATATATTTAAAATGGATATTAATAATAAAATATGTATTTTATTCTTCATTAATTACTCTCCTTTAACTCTTAACTTTCTATTGCTAAGTTAAATAAATCTACAAATTTCTTAATTTTAATCTGTTAATTTATTTAATGAAAATTAAAAAGCAAGAATGTATTATATCATATATTACTTATTCTTGTCTTGTATAACTATGTATATATTAATTTATTTATGTATATGTTAGCACTTTTTATAATAACTGTAAAATAGACATATTTAATCTTATTAGAAGATTATAACAAATATTATATTTGTATCATGTAATATACAATATAATATTTGTATTTTATTAAATAATTCATTTATTAGTTATATTAATCACCACTTATAATAGTCTATATTTATAAAAGTAGTTTTTATATGATAAAGAATAATTATAAATAAAATAAAAAAACTCACTAATACAAGTGAGTTTTTTGCTGATTTAATTTTTATAGATTACTATTTTTTAAATTTAAGACTAAAATATTTTTCTAATTACTTCTTTTATATTTTTCATTGGATACTTTGTTATATTTCCTATTTCTTCTTCTTTTCCTGAACCATAACAAAATACTGATTTATAACCTAATCTTTCTAGTTCTTCTATTCTTTGATCAAGCTGCCTTACCACTTTCAATTCTCCAGTTAATCCTACTTCGGCGAGAAAAACTGTACCGTGAGGAACCGGTTTATTTAATGCTGAACTTGCTATTGATATTAATATTGCTAAATCTGAATCTTGCTGCCTTAAATTAAGACCTCCAGTAGTTTTTATAATAACATTTTGGTCATATAACTTAATTCCAGCCCTTTGTTCAAGAATAGCAATTAGGGTATTTAATCTATCTTTTTTCATGCTTTCCGAAATTCTAAAAGGATAAGCTTGAAATGATGGTGAAACTAGAGATTCTATCTCTACTGCAATATGCCTTGTCCCCTCTTTTACTAG
>CAYSPO010000097.1:0-2215 GCA_964432945.1 uncultured Peptoniphilaceae bacterium | reverse complement strand
ATTAAATCACTCCTCATAAATAAATATGAGTGGGGAACTCCCCACTCGTAATAAACTAATTATACCATATCTCAATAGGATGTGCAATTATTCCTATCTTGCAAGGATTAAAACATAGAAAATAAATCAATTTGATTTGTTTCTTGAAGTCCGTCTAGTAGACCAGCATTCTTCAAACCGTCTATCGCTGTTTTATTAACTCCGCTTTTGTTGACTAAATCTTCAATAGAAATAAAATTACCATCTTTACATGCTTCATATAAACTTATGGAGTGCTGTGCAGAAACTCCATCAATGGCAGAGTAAGGAGGGATAATTTTATTGTTTTCAGAAACAGTGAATGTATTTTTATTACACATACCTAATTCTGGTTTCTCAAATTCATAACCTCTAGCATACATTTCTTCTGCCAGTTCAAGTACATCATACTGACTATTTTCTTTATTACTAGAGTCATAGCCTAGGTTCTTAATTCTTCTCATTTCAGATTTAACGGCATCTAAACCTTTGAATATTATTGAACCAGGGAAGTCGGCTAGTTTTGTTGTAAAATAAGTTGAATAAAAAGCTGTAGGATAATGGACTTTAAAATATGCTATTCTAAAACTCATAAGAACATAAGCTGTAGCATGAGCTTTAGGGAACATATACTTAATTTTTAAGCAAGAATCAATATACCATCTAGGTAAATCCAGCTTTAACATTTTTTCTTTTTGTTCATCAGTTAAACCTCTACCCTTACGAACACTCTCCATAATTAGGAAAGCATCATTACTATCAAGGCCTTTGGAGATTAAGAAACTCATAATATCGTCACGTGTACAAATAACTTCACCTAGAACAGCTTCACCAGAGTTTATCAAATCTTGAGCATTAGTTAACCATACTTCCGTACCATGAGATAAACCAGATATTCTAAATAATTCACCCATGGAAGTTGGTCTTGTATCACATAGCATTTGTCTTACAAAGTTTGTTCCAAACTCTGGAATCCCAAGAGTACCGACATTTTTTTCGGAAATTTCTTCTTTTAACTCTAAAGCATCTTGATTGCTGAATATAGACATGGTTTTCTTATCACTTAAATCTATATCAGCAGGATTAAATCCAGTTAAATCTTCAAGCATTCTTATAATACTAGGAGTATCATGTCCTAGAAGATCAAGCTTTAATATAGTCTCGTCAACTGCCCTATAAGTGAAATGGGTAGTTAATACATTGGAACTTTTATCATCAGCTGGATAACTTATAGGAGTGAAGTCTTCCATTTCATTTTTATGGTCTATAATCATTATACCACCAGGGTGCTGTCCAGTTGTTCTCTTTGTTCCAACAATCCCTTTTTGAAGATAAGCAACTTGAGCGTTAGAAATAGGTTCATCTATAGACTCATAATATTTCTTTATATATCCAAAAGCAGTATTTTCAGCTATTGTACCAATTGTACCAGCTCTAAATACATAATCTTTACCAAAAAGTTCTTCAGTGTATTTATGGCATTTACTTTGATACTCACTGGCAAAGTTAAGGTCTATATCAGGCTCTTTATTTCCTTCAAAACCTAAAAAAACTTCAAATGGTATATTATGACCATCTTTTTTGTACCTATGTCCACATTTAGGACAGTCTTTATCAGGCATATCTAAGCCAGTATCATAGTTTTCTTCTACATAAAACTCTGAATTTTTACAGTTAGGACAAATATAATGGGCTGCTAAAGGATTAACCTCAGTAATTCCTGACATAGTTGCAACTAAAGAGCTTCCAACTGAACCCCTGGATCCTACAACATAACCATCTTCATTAGATTTTAAAATTAATTTTCTTGCAATCATATAAAGTGCTGCATATCCATTACCTATTATAGAATTAAGTTCTCTTTCTAGTCTTGTGCTAACAATCTCAGGAAGATTTTCTCCATAAATTTCCCTAGCTTTTTCATAAGTGAAATTAGTTAAGTCTTCTTCAGCACCTTCTAATTTAGGTGGGAATTTTCCCTTAGGAACAGGCCTAATTTCTTCAATCATATTAGCAATATTGTTTGTATTTGCTACAACAATTTCTTTAGCTTTTTCATTTCCAAGATAAGAAAATTCATCTAACATATCATTGGTCATTTTCAGATAAAGGTTAGGAGAGTCGTTGGATTTTCTTTTGAATTGAACTGATTTTACTATCTCTCTATAAATATGGTCACCTTTATTTAGATAATAAA
>CAYSPO010000096.1:0-2288 GCA_964432945.1 uncultured Peptoniphilaceae bacterium | reverse complement strand
TGGACTTTAAAATTGCTGGAACAAGAGATTCAATCACTGCAATTCAAATGGATATTAAAATTGAAGGCGTTAGTGAAGAACTTTTAAGAGAAGCTCTAAGAAGAGCAAGAGATGGAAGAAATTATATTTTGGATAATATGGAAGCTACTATCTCTGAGCCAAAAGAATCCCTATCTGAATACGCTCCAAGATTATTTTCTTTAAAAGTAGATCCAGAAAAAATCGGTTTAATAATCGGTTCAGGTGGAAAAACTATTAACAAAATAATAGAAGAAACAGGTGTTAAAATTGACACTTATGATGATGGTCAAGTTGTCATAACAGCTGAAAATGGAGAAATGGGAGAAAAAGCTAAGAGTATTATTGAAAATCTTGTAAAAGATGTAGAAGTCGGTCAAATATATGAAGGAAAAGTTATCAAAATAATGAATTTTGGTGCTTTTGTAGAAATTCTTCCAGGAAAAGAAGGATTAGTTCATATTTCTCAACTAGACCACAAGAGAGTAGATAAAGTTGAAGATGTTTTAAGTGTCGGCGATAAAATAATGGTCAAAGTTTCAGAAATAGACAATAAAAACAGAATTAATTTATCAAGAAAAGCTTTATTATCTAAGGAGTAAGTATGGAAGTAAAAGTTGTTAATAAATCATATTATGATTTACCCCAATATAAAACTGAAGGTTCATCAGGCATGGATTTAATAGCAAATATTGAAGAAGCGTTAGTGCTTAAACCTTTAGAAAGAGTTTTAATACCAACAGGGTTATTTGTTTCATTACCTGCTGGATATGAAGCTCAAATACGAGCAAGGTCAGGCCTATCCTATAAACATGGCATAACAATGGCAAACGGTGTTGGTACTATTGACTCTGATTACAGAGGAGAAATCTCAGTAATTCTTGTCAATTTATCTAATCAAGACTATACTATAAGTCCTGGAGACAGGATTGCACAAATGGTAATTGCCCAATATGTTCAAGCTAGTTTTATTGAAGTTGATGAACTAGATGACACAGAAAGATCAACTGGAGGCTTTGGACATACAGGCTATTAAAGGAAGATACAAATGGCAAAAAAAAAGAATTCAGAAAAATTTAATATTAATAAAAATTTAATTTCTATAATTTTGTTTGCTTTTTTATCTTTAACATATTTAAGTATTCTTACAGATAGTATGGGTTTAATTGGACATACTTTGAAAAACTTTAGTTTTAAGTTATTCGGTATTGGTTCATATATAATATATCCTTTGTTTATGGGTAATCTTTTACTCGTACTATTAGGAAAAATAAATCCTAAAAATATTAGGAGCATAGTTCTAGCTTATATAACTATGCTCTTGTTTTTAGTTGTAATAGATATAAATACCCCAGGACCTATAAACTTTAATGAAAAGATTACTTATACAATTAAGTTATCTTCAGCCTTTATTGGTCCTGGTTTAATTGCAGCTACTTTATCATATGCATTAAATCTATTAATCGGAAAATTAGGGATATATCTACTATTTATAGCATCAATTTTCTTTATGGTTCTTTCTATAATAAATTTATCTGTAAAGGATTTTTTCAAAGTAGTCGGAAAATCATTAAAAGAATTTTTTAGATATGTTTATGCAAGATACAATAAATACAAAAGCAAACAATTAAAGAAAAAGAAAGAAAAATCGAAAGCAAATAATAATATAAAAGAAATAAATATAAAAAAAGAAAGCAATAATAATACTTATACAAATACTGAAGATATAGTTGATATACCTTCAGAAAACATAGATAATGAATCTTTTGTCATAAGCAATTATAATGATGAAGAGAAACAGTTAAGTGTTGAAGATTATGATTTAAAAATTAAAGAAACATCTAACTATTCTTTCCCACCTCTTGAATTATTAAGGAATCAACCTAAAATAGAAAATGATGAAGATACAGATATAATTCGCGAAAATGCAGAGATAATTGAAGATACACTGGAGAGTTTCAATATCTCTGGTAAAGTTGTCCAGGTTAATAGGGGCCCAAGAGTTACATCTTATGAGCTTCAACCAGCTGGTGGAGTAAAAGTTTCTAGTATAGTAAATCTTCAAGATAATTTAGCTTTGTCTTTAGCTACCTCGGGTATAAGAATTGAAGCACCAATACCTGGTAAAGCAGCAGTTGGAATTGAGGTTCCTAATAAGTCTGAAGACACTGTTACTCTTAAAGATATCATTAGCTCCAGTGAATATACAAACTCAAAATATAAAATACCATTTGCTTTAGGTAAAGATATTGCAGGAGATTCTATTGTTA
>CAYSPO010000095.1:0-2324 GCA_964432945.1 uncultured Peptoniphilaceae bacterium | reverse complement strand
AATTTATATAGGTCTTGCAGTAATAATAGGAACAACTCTAATGATTTACTATAAGCAAATCAGTGAAGCGTACGATGATAAAGATAGAATGAGAATAATGAAAAATGTTGGTCTTTCAGATAAAATGATAAATAAATCTATATCATCTCAGATTTTTTGGATATTTATCTTGCCTATTTTAACGGCCATTATAAATGTATTAGCAGCATCTAATTTTATATTCCAAATATTAATGTTATTTGGGCTTACAGATAAGCCTCTTTACTATAAAAACATACTCCTAGTAACCTTAGTATTTAGTGTTTCATATTTCTTTGTTTATCAGCTTACATCTAGAACCTATAAAAAAATAATCAAATAAAAAAGGTGGTTAATACCACCTTTTTTATTTACTCTAATTAACTTTCCAAACTTTATTGATATCAAAATTTTCTACCCATGTTTGTCCAGGATTTAGAAGAACTTCTTCTCCATTTTCATAAGTAATATAAGTTTTTTCAAACCTATCATATTTTGACCAAACTATATTCCTAGCTTTTCCTCCAGTAATGTAAAGGCCTGATCCTTCTCCAATGTGCCCCATCCATCTATGAACATCATCTTCCATATTTCCCATATCCATAAAGAGAATTAAAATATTCTGAGGTCTAATTTCATCACCATAATACTCATCTACTTGAGCTTCTCCTGAAATTAACCTTAAATAATTACCTTGCCCTTCATCATATTTATATTCCATAGTTTCATAATCATTAAAAGAAAGACTTATATTATTTGCTTCTATCAAATCCTCGCCTTGCAATGAGGTTATTTCTCTATTAAAAGAAAATACGCCTTCAGCTTCTTGTGTTTGATAACCCATATTTTCCATATATTCTAAAATTGACTCAGAGGAAGAAAAAGCATTATGAGGAGCGACTTTTCCGTTAGAAGAATCTCTCCAAATATTATTACCATTCTTCATTCCATCTAATTCAGGTACTCCATAAAGTTCAATTTCTGCGTCGGCATCACTTGATCCCCCAAATCGAACATACATTGCATCATATTCTTTCAATGTATCTATAAAGTATGGTCTAGCTGAACGTATTGGTCCTATTTTTTCAACATTTTGATTTTCAAAAAGCGCCATATATCTAGTTATGCTAGATTCTACTTCGTATTCATAAATAATTGATGCTTTTGAAAGACCTGATTGAGGTCTAGCTTCAGCTTTGTTATCTATCATTACTCCGTATATCCTCGAATTATTCCCTTCTTCTTTTGGAAGTCCCGTTAAAAGAGAATAGTCTCCATTGTATTCTGTTTCAGTTATCTCTTCGGTTATATTTTCTGTTATTTCTTCAGTTATATTTTCGGTTTCTACTTGTGTCGGTTTACATGCCACTAAAAACAGGCAAACTAATAAGAATATTTTCATGTTTCCTCCAATAAAAATAAGATATGTCCATTGTAACATAAGATTATATAATCTTTACAGTGAACATATCCTTTTTATTTATACTATATTTAATTTTTTATTAATCAATATTATCTTTTTCTATTACTTTTTCAGCAATTTCATGAGGAACTTGTTCATATTTACTTAATTCCATTGAGAAGTTTGCTCTAGCTTGAGTCATTGCCCTAAGATCAATAGCATACTCAGATAATTCAGCTAAAGGTATCTCAGCAATTATTAGCTGATATCCTCCAGCGACAGGATCCATTCCTAAAATCCTACCTCTTCTCCTTGTTACATCTCCCATTACATCTCCCATATAAATATCAGGAACACGAATTTCAACCGACATAATAGGCTCTAATAGTACAGGTCCTGCCTTAGGAACTCCTTCTCTAAAAGCAATACTAGCTGCTGAAACAAAAGAAACTTCATTGGAATCTACATCATGGTAAGATCCATCGTACAAAACAGCCTTGATACATGTCATTGGATACCCCGCAAGTACTCCCTTATCCAGGCTTTCAGTTAGGCCTTTTTCTACAGCTGGAAAATAATTTTTAGGTACAGAGCCACCATGGATTTCCTCATCAAATTCAAATCCTTCTTCTATTGGCTCAAATCTAATCCATACCTCTCCAAATTGTCCAGCTCCACCAGATTGTTTTTTATGTCTTCCTTGAGCTTCTACAATTTTTGTAATAGTTTCTCTGTATGGAATTATAAATGGAATTTCTTTTATATTTACATCAAAAACACTCTCTAATTTAGATTTTATTATCTTAAATTGAGACGCCCCTTGACCTCTTATTATTAATTGACCAGTTTCTGGATTTCTTTCAAATTCAAATGAAGGATCTTCTTCATGAAGTTTTCTTAAAGA
>CAYSPO010000094.1:0-2352 GCA_964432945.1 uncultured Peptoniphilaceae bacterium | reverse complement strand
AGAATGGACGATGTTGTCTATGAGGAGTTTAAGGGTACTGGTAATATGGAAATTCATTTAGATAGAGCTTTATCTGAATTTAGAGTTTTCCCAGCTGTTGATATTTATAAATCAGGAACAAGAAGAGATGAAAAATTACAAACTAAGGAAGAATTAGAAGGAATGAGTAAAATAAGAAAGTCTATGTCAGATTCATCAAATCATGATATTGCTCTTACAATATTTAAAACTTTAGAATCATCATCGACTAATAAAAAATTTCTTCAGCTGTTAGAAAAAACTTCCTTATAGACTTGATAAATAAGACAAAACGTGTTAAAATTTTGTAATTGAGAGAGGTTAGAGAGGTGAAGATAATGCAAGATGGAATTCATCCAGAATACCACGAAGCAGTTGTAAAATGTGCTTGTGGTAATACTTTTACTGTTGGTTCAACAAGAGAAAGCTTAAATGTAGAAACTTGTAATGAGTGCCACCCTTTCTACACAGGAAAGCAAAGAACTGGCGAACGTGGCGGTAGGGTTGAAAAATTCAAGAAAAAATACAATCGTTAATTCCAAGATATTTGGATTTAGAAGTAAGTTAAAAAAGGTTAGTGGCTTATCACTAGCCTTTTTTGGTATGGGAAGTGAAAAATGTCAAATATAAAAAAAACTACTATAGGTGGACAAGCCCTTATTGAAGGGATTCTTATGAGAGGACCTGATAGGACTTCTATTGCAGTAAGAAAACCTGATGGTAATATTGAGTTAAAAGTTGAAGAAAATAAAAACAAGAATTCAACTCTAAGGAAGACGCCCTTTATAAGGGGTATTTTTTCTTTAATAGATTCCTTAAAAATCGGTATGGATGCTATTATTTATTCTTCATCTTTTTGGGAAGATGAGGAACTAGAAGAGGAAAGTGGGTTCTTGGATAAATTTTTAGAAGGAAAATCTGATAATTTTGTAAATGGACTTGTAATTTTGATGTCCCTAGCTTTTTCCTTAGTTTTATTCTTTTTTATTCCTACACTTATAAGTAGCTTATTTACTAAATATATAAACAGCACAATTATCCTTAATCTTATTGAAGGTATAATTAGATTAATAATATTTTTTGCATATCTAATTATCGTTAGTAAAACTGAAGATATGAAAAGAATATTCATGTATCATGGGGCGGAACATAAGACTATTGCTGCTTATGAACATGGTTTAGATTTAACAGTTGAAAATGTAAGACCTCAGTGTCCACTACATCCAAGGTGTGGAACAAGTTTTATGTTTAATGTAATGTTTATTTCAATAATAGTTTTATCTTTCTTCGGTTGGCCAAATCCCTTAATGAGATTGTTAACAAGACTTCTCATGCTACCTGTTATAGCAGGTATAACTTATGAATTAAATAAACTTATGGGTAGAAGCGACTCTAAGATTGCTAAATTAGCAGCAAAACCGGGATTATTTGTTCAAAAGATTGGAACAATTAAAGAGCCAGATGATTCGATGATAGAGGTTGCTATTGCAGCGATGAAGCCTGTCATTCCAGAAGATGAAGGTAAAGATTTGTGGTAATTTCTGAAGTTTTGAAACTTTGGGATAAAGATGAAATGATTATTTGCTTAGAATATCTTTTAGATAAGAAAAGGGCAGAAATTTTATTAAATCCTAAAGAAGAAATAGATGATTTAACATTAGATAAGATTTTAAAAATTATAGAGAAAAGAAGACAGTCTTATCCCCTTCAATACTTAATTGGGAGGTGGAGTTTTTATGATTTCGAAGTTTTTGTTGAGCCTGGAGTTCTTATTCCTAGACCTGAAACAGAACTTTTAGTAGAAGAAGCTATAAATTCTATAGAAGATGGAGCAAAAGTTCTTGAGCTAGGAAGCGGTACTGGAATTATTTCTATTGCACTTGCAAAACATAAAAAAGCACAAGTTGTTGCAGTTGATATTAGCGAAGAAGCAATAAAATTAGCTAAGAAAAATGCAATATATAATAATGTTAATATAGATTTTAGGTTAGGTAATTTATTTGATCCTATAGCCAGCGATGAAAGATTTGATTTGATAATCTCAAACCCTCCTTATATAAGAGAAGATGAGAAAAGTAAACTTGCAAAAGAATTAAACTTTGAGCCTGATCAAGCTTTGTTTTCCGGTGAAGATGGCTTAGACTTAATAAAAGAAATTATAAAAGAAAGTCCTAAATATTTGAAAAACAAAGGAATAGTTTTATTAGAATTTGGTTATGATCAAGCTAATGCTATAAATGACCTCTTTAAAGAACATGGTTTTAGGGGTATAATAATAAAGAAAGATTATAATGGATATGACCGGATTGGCAAGGGGTATAAATGTTATTAGAA
>CAYSPO010000093.1:0-2376 GCA_964432945.1 uncultured Peptoniphilaceae bacterium | reverse complement strand
TGTTATTATCTATTTCTTTCTGAGCATTCTCATAAACTATATCTATATTTATATCAGGACATTATATAGCCTTCGGCTATATAATTCAAGAAAAAAGACAAAAGAAAAAACAACCCTTAAAGTTGTTTTAACTTATTTATTATTAATATTTAGAATTTGATATTTCATCTTCATAATTTAATTCTTCTTCTATTACTTTAGATAATTCTAACTGTTTTTCTTTAATAGTATTATACCTGGTTGTTATTTTATTTATTATTTCTTTCTGTTCCTTTATAGTTTTTATTGGTATCTGAATTTTTTTAAAATCATCTACACCTAAACTTTGTCTAACTGTACCAAAACATCTTGTTATTATATCTTCTTTAACTTCACTATTGTGTGTTAATTGCAAATATATATATTCTGGTAAAAAGCTTGTATCTTTAACTCTATAAACTGGATAAGCACTTGATACAGATAATTTTTTCCCTGACATATTTATTCCGATAGATCCTACATTTACCCTTGAAGGATTGTAAGAAATATGCTTATCTGATAATACTGAATAACTTACATTTGAGTCTGATGTTACTGAAATGAAATTGTCACCCCAATATTCAAAACCTAAGTCTACTCCCCAAAAAGAAGTATTATTTATAGTTGCTGTTGGATATTGTAATGTATTTTTCTCATTTACTCTTTCTAATATTTCATCTAGTCTTATAAACCCAGGTTTATCATCATCGTGATAATGAACTGATTGTAATGATATATTTTCATTTTCTAATATAGTATCCCTTTCTATATTAATTAAATTTTCATGATTTATATTCTCCAAATGTCCATTTTTATTTAATTCTTCTGATAAAGAAATAAACTCATCCAAATCATTTATCCCTGGTAACTGACGCCTTCTAGTTGTTAATGTATATCCATCATTTTGTACTTTATAAAAGAATATACTGTCTGACTTTGGAGCAGCTTCTCCTGAAACTATTAATATACTTGTTTTAGTTTCAGTATATGGTAAAAAAACATTTGATGGTAATGAAATTATACCTATTAAATATTTTTCTTTTACTAGTTTTTCTCTCAAGTCCTTATATATAGATCCTGTTAAGACTCCTTCAGGTATTATTATGGCACCTCTTGAATTATTAGTATCTTTTCTTAGAGACTTAATAACATGTTGTATAGCTGCAGCATTTCCATTATTAATATCTAAATCATACGGTGCTCTTTGTTGACTATTTATATCTAAATTAAATGGAATATTTGTTATTACTAAGTTATATGCACCATCAACAGCATTAGTAAATGTATCTTGTTGTTTTATATTACTATGACCATCTCCTGTTAATATCATGTTCATTTTGGCAATTTTTGCAGTTTCTGAAATTTCTGATCCATATAAGGTGCTTTTTCTTAAATAGTCTAAAGTATCTTTATTTAATGATTCTGTTCTCTCAAGTTCTCTATACAAATACTTAAATGTTGTAATTAACATTCCACCCGTTCCGCAAAATGGATCATATGTTTTTTCAAAAATTTTTGGAGATAAAACAGAAACTAAAAATTCTACTATATGTCTTGGTGTAAAATACTCCCCTAAATCATTATTCCTTTGATTATATTTTTGTATAAAATACTCAAATGCATCTCCTTTTATATCTAAATCTACATTAGCTAAATCTAAAGAATCTATAATTTCTACTATATCTTCTAATACTGAAGTATCCTTTATCTTTAGTGGTGTAAATAGTCCATCTTCTTCTCCCTCAGTCTTAAATTTTAAATTCATTTGTGGAATTACAGTATCATTTATATATGCTAATAATGTTTCCCCCTTCATGCTTTTATAATTAGACCATAAGTAGGTTTTTGATAAGTTGTAATTCATTTCATCATTTAACTCACTAATTAGTTTTAAAAATAATAGATTAGAAAATTCAGTGAATCTTTGAATACCTACAGTTATTCCAGCCTCTCTTAACTTATCATTAACTTTATCAAATATATTAATCAAATCTTGCTTAGTATTTATCACTGCTTTTTCTTTTTTAGATATATG
This sequence comes from uncultured Peptoniphilaceae bacterium, assembly GCA_964432945.1. Lineage (GTDB taxonomy): Bacteria > Bacillota > Clostridia > Tissierellales > Peptoniphilaceae > CAYSPO01. The sequence goes on along the minus strand of CAYSPO010000093.1, from coordinate 323 downwards.
ACCATCGAATGCTTTTAATTCTTCTAATGATAATATTTCAGAAACCTCTTGATCATCTTTCTTTAAAAACTTTTTAGAAGGCACATGAATAGCCTTACATCTGTTTTTATTAAATACAAATAAATATGGTGAATTAAGCTTTTCAGCATAATACAGTCCTTGATCTAATGCAGCATTCAAATCTTTATGTGATGTTCTTTTTACTTCTATAATTGCTATTGGATATTTAGTTTTTGAAGATTCATATAAAATAAAATCTGGATGTTTAGAATTTCCCTTTTCATCTTTTAATTTGTCTATTTCTTCCCTTGACCTAGGATTTT
>CAYSPO010000092.1:0-2377 GCA_964432945.1 uncultured Peptoniphilaceae bacterium | reverse complement strand
GTTACTGCTTACATTCCAGGAATTGGACATAACCTACAAGAACACAGTGTTGTTCTAATTAGAGGAGGAAAAGTAAAAGACCTTCCAGGGGTTAGGTACCACATCGTCAGAGGAGCTCTTGATACATCAGGTGTATCTGGAAGAAAACAAGGAAGATCAAAATACGGTGCTAAAAAAGACGATAAATAGTCTTTTGATGGCGTTAATGTACTAATTTTTTAATAAATATATTAGCGCACAGACGGCTTTTTAGCCGAGTACCAATGAATTACTAAATGGTAAGGAGGGAAGAATAGTGTCAAGAAAAGGTCGTGCACCTAAAAGGGAAGTTTTACCTGATCCAGTATACAATGATGTTGTTGTATCTAAGTTAATCAATAATATTATGCTAGATGGAAAAAAGGGGACAGCACAAAAAATAGTTTATAGCGCCTTTGATATTGTTAAAGAGCAAACTGGAGAAGAAGCTTTAGAAGTATTCTACAAAGCTCTTAATAATATTATGCCTGTACTAGAAGTAAAAGCGCGTCGTATAGGTGGGGCAAACTACCAAGTACCTATCGAAGTTAGACCAGAAAGAAGACAAACTTTAGGTTTAAGATGGTTAGTAGGATTCTCTAGAAAAAGAGGAGAGAAAACTATGGTAGAAAGATTAGCTAAAGAAATCATAGATGCATCTAACGAAACTGGTGCATCAGTTAAGAGAAGAGAAGAAATGCATAGAATGGCGGAAGCTAATAAGGCATTCGCTCATTATAGATTCTAACAGTATTAGAGAGGAGTTATACCTTGTCAAGAGAATATTCACTAAAGAACACTAGAAATATAGGAATTATGGCTCATATTGATGCGGGTAAGACTACTGTAACTGAGAGAATTCTATTCTATACTGGAAAAATTCATAAAATGGGAGATACTCATGATGGTGCTGCCACAATGGATTTCATGGAACAAGAGCAGGAAAGAGGTATCACTATTGCCTCTGCTGCTACAACATGTGTTTGGGACGATCATAGAATCAACATTATTGATACTCCTGGACACGTTGACTTTACAGTAGAAGTAGAAAGATCTCTTAGAGTACTTGATGGTGCAGTAGCTCTATTTGACGCAAAAAGCGGTGTTGAGCCACAATCTGAAACAGTGTGGAGACAAGCTGATAAGTATGGCGTTCCTAGAATTTGTTTTATTAATAAAATGGATGCTACAGGAGCAGATTACTTTGCATCAATAGAAACAATTAAAGATAAATTACGTGCAAATGCTGTGCCTGTTGAAATGCCAATAGGTGCTGAATCAGAATTCACTGGTATTATTAATCTTGTAAGTATGAAGGCTACTATATACCATGATGAAACTGGTCAAAAATTTGATGTAATTGATATTCCAGAAGAGTATCAAGAACAAGCACAAGAATTAAGAGAAAATCTTCTTGATAGCGTTGCTGAATATGACGAAGAAGTTATGATGAAATACCTTGATGGTGAGGATTTAACTGAAGAAGAAATTCACAGAGCTATTAGAAAAGCAACTATCAGTCTTGCAATTAACCCTGTACTTTGCGGTTCAGCTTATAAAAATAGAGGTGTTCAACCACTACTTGATGCTATCGTTGAATATATGCCTTCACCACTTGACGTAGAGTCAATTAAAGGTGTTGTTCCAGGAACTTCTGATGAAGATGGTAATTATGAAGAAAGTGTAAGACATAGTTCTGATGAAGAACCTTTCTCTGCTCTAGCATTTAAGATTGTAGCTGACCCTTATGTTGGAAAGCTAGCTTATTTCAGAGTTTACTCAGGGGTATTAGAATCTGGATCTTATGTTCAAAACTCTACTAAAGGTAAGAGAGAAAGAATAGGAAGAATCCTTAGAATGCACGCTGATGAAAGAGAAGAAGTAGATAAAGTTTATGCTGGAGATATAGCAGCTGCAGTAGGTCTAAAAGACACTACAACTGGAGATACTCTATGTGCTCAAGATAGTCCAATTATTCTTGAACAAATGGAATTCCCAGAACCTGTAATTTCTGTTGCTATTGAACCTAAAACAAAAGCATCTCAAGAAAAAATGAGTGAAGCTTTAGCTAAACTTGCTGAAGAAGATCCTACTTTTAGAACTTATACTGATGATGAAACTGGCCAAACAATTATCGCTGGTATGGGTGAACTTCACCTTGAAATCATTGTTGATAGATTATTAAGAGAATTTAAAGTAGAAGCTAATGTTGGTAGCCCTCAAGTATCTTACAGAGAGTCAATCTCTAAAAATGCAACAACAGATACTAAGTATGCTAGACAATCAGGTGGTCGTGGACAATACGGTCATGTTAAGATTAACATTGAACCAAATGAACCAGGCGCTGGCTTCGAATTTA
>CAYSPO010000091.1:0-2435 GCA_964432945.1 uncultured Peptoniphilaceae bacterium | reverse complement strand
CCTCAGCTAACACTTCTTTTTCTGGAAAAGAAAAATAATTTACATCATTATAAAGCCCAAGTTCCTTGCCATACTGCTCAGATATTATATTTATAGATTTTTTAATCATAGGTATTCTATTGTTAGCAGAGATAATAAATGAGATAATAGTTTCAAAAATTTCTTGTTTAAGAATTCTAATCCCATATCCAAATTTAATAGCATTTCCCATATCAGTATTAGCTGGTATAGTAGTTTTTATTTCATCATAATCATTATATAAATCAAAATAACTAATCCATATATTTTCAAAATCTTCAGGGTTTGTATTTTTTATATATATTTTATCTTTATCCTGACTTACATTTATTACTCTTGAAAAAGCTACTGCTGTATAAGAGTCATCTTCTTCAGCCTTCCATCTGAAAGCCTGGCCACATTCAAAAATATGCTTAGGATTAAAATTTTTATTCTCAAATTCTATTGTTTCATCTTTATATTTGTATTTTATCAACTTTCACCCTCCAATTCCTCACTTATAGAAAACCATTTATTTGTGAGTTGTTCAACTTTGAGAGTTTTTTTATCAATTTCTTCATGAAGTTGATGGGCTTTTTCATAATCATTATAAATTTGTGGATCATAAGACTTTTTCTTAAGCTCATCTATTTCTTCCTCAAGACTAGAAATTTCTCTTTCAGTAGAATTTAAATCACTCCTTAATTTTCTTAGTTCTTTTTGAGATTGTTTTATTTTTTTTTGCTCTTTTTTTATACTTGTCTTTGATATAGTATCTTTTTCTGTTTCTTCTTCAAAGCTTATCTTATCAATGTAATAGTCATAGTCTCCGTGGAAAATCGTTGCCTTATCTCGCTCTACTAAAATTATTTTATTGACAACTTTGTTTAAGAAGTACCTATCATGGCTAACTACAATAAAGGTACCATCATAGTCAAGTAAAGCTTGTTCTAGTACCTCTTTAGATTCTATATCTAAATGGTTTGTAGGCTCGTCCATAAGTAAGAGATTAGGGCTTTGTAGCATTAGTTTAAGTAAGGATAATCTGCCCATTTCTCCCCCACTAAGATCTCCTACAATCTTATATACATCATCACCTTTGAAGTTAAACGCTCCTAAATAGTTTCTTGCGATCGAAATGGTCATCCCGGCTTTTGCATCTAAAATTTCATCGATAACCATATTGTTTTCATAAAGATTATCTTGCTCTTGGTCATAGTAAGCCATTTGAACATTAGAACCTACAAAAACTTCTCCACTATCTGGATTGACTTCACCTGTTGCCATTTTAATTAAGGTTGTTTTTCCAATTCCATTTGCTCCTATTATTCCTACCCTATCATTTCGCTTTATATCAAAATTAATATTTTCAATTATTTTTTTACCATCAAAAGATTTAGATATATTTTCATAGCTCAAAACATCCATACCTGACTGAACAATTGGAGTAAAACGTAAGTTAAATTCACTAGAATCCTCCATTGGCTTATCAACTAATTCTATTTTTTCTAGCTGTTTTCTTCTAGATTCAGCTTGTTTTTTATATCTATCTCTTCCATAATTAGAAAACCTTTCTATAATTTCCTCTTGCTTCTTTATTTCATTTTGCTGTTTTTCATATTTCTTCTCCATAGCAGCGAGCATTTCTTTATGTCTTCTAACAAAATTGGTATAGTTACAATTGTAAACATATAATTTTTTGTTTTCTATATTAAAGGTTCTATTTATAACTCTATCAAGAAAATATCTATCATGGGATACTATTAAAACAGCTCCATTATAGTTTTTTAGAAATGTTTCCAAAAATCTTGTTGCTTCCATATCTAAATGGTTTGTAGGCTCATCTAGTAATAATAAATCAGGATCTTTTAGTAAAAGACTAGCTAGATGTAATCTTGATTTTTGTCCCCCACTAAGAGCAGAAACTTTTAGATTAAATTCTTCTTCACTAAATCCTAAGCCAATTAAAACTCCTCTCACATATGAATTGTACCCATATCCATTAGATTCTTCGAATCTTTCTAAAAGAGAAGCATACCTTTTCATTAAATCTTCTAATTCTTGCCCTTTAGCCTTAGCTATCTCTTGAGATAATATAGACAAGTCATTTTCCATTTTTATTACATCATCAAAAACTCTCAAGCAAATATCTAAAATACTATCATCACTATCAAAATTAGGAATTTGCTCAAGATATCCAATTTTTAAATCTTTTTCTTTATTTATTTGACCTTCATCTATTTCTATTTCACCAATTATTGTTTTCAAAAGTGTAGATTTACCACTTCCATTATTACCAATAAGGCCTATTTTATCCTTATCATCTATTAGAAAAGAAATCTCAGAAAATATTGGATTTGTTAAAAAGGACTTTGAGACTTTGCTGAAACTTAATAACGACATAAAAACCTCCATTAAATATCTATATCAATTATAGC
>CAYSPO010000090.1:0-2518 GCA_964432945.1 uncultured Peptoniphilaceae bacterium | reverse complement strand
CTGGATTTCTTTCAAATTCAAATGAAGGATCTTCTTCATGAAGTTTTCTTAAAGATGCAAAGAGTTTTTCTTCATCATTTCTAGATACAGGCTCTATTGCCCTATAATAAATTGGTTTAGGAATAGATGCTTTTTTATAAACAACTGGGCTTGATTTTTCACATAAACTATCCCTTGTTTGTGTAACTTCTAATTTAGTAATAGCACCGATATCACCAGCTTGAATTTCATCTATTGGAATTTGTTCTTTTCCCTTTATTACAAATGGTCCTGTAAATGTTTCTATAACTGACTTGGAAGAATTATAAATCTGTGTATCTTTCTTTATACTGCCACTCATTACCTTGAATAAAGATATTTTCCCAATATATGGATCCGTTATAGTCTTAAATACATAAGCTGAAAAAGGTTCTTTAACATCAACTTTTTTCTTTTCTCCTGACTCATATCTAAATCCTGTATGAGCTCTTTCATCATCTGGAGAAGGCATATAATTTACAATTGTATTTAGAAGTATATCAATACCTATCCCTTTTTCAGCAGAACCAACTACAAGCGGAACTGCATCTCCTGAAATTAAAGCTGAAGTAACTCCTCTTAAAAGTTCTTCTCTAGTAAAATCTTCTCCTGCGAAATATTTTTCCATAAGAACTTCGTCACTGGTTGCTACAACTTCTGCAATTTCTTCATACATTCTTTGAGTTGCTTTGAATTGGTCATGATTTAGTTCAACTTCAATAGGTGCAGAATTCTCATATTTATAACCTTTCTGGAATATAACATCAGTTACTCCAATAAAATCTTCACCTTCACCAATAGGAACAGAAAATGGAATTACTTTTTTACCGAAATATGATTCTATCTCTTCCATTAGCTTTCTAAAGTTTACATTTTCACCATCAATTTTATTGATAAAGAAAATTCGAGGTAGACCTATATCTTCTGCATAGCCCCACATTCTTTCTGTACCAACTTGAACACCTGATGTAGCATCTACTACAATAAGCACAGCCTCTGCTGCTCTTAAAGCTCCAATGGCTTCTCCGATAAAGTCTAAGTCTCCGGGAGTATCAATAATATTAATCTTCATATTGCGCCATTCTACTGGAATAACACTTGTACCGATAGAATTGCCTCGTTCTTTTTCTTCTATTGAAAAGTCAGATAAAGTATCCTTATTAGTTACAAGTCCTTTTTTCTTTGTAGCACCTGACTGAAATAACATAGATTCCGTAAGGTTAGTTTTTCCAACACCACTATGGCCTACTAAGGCTAAATTTCTAACTTCTTTAGTACGATAAAATTTCATAATTCCTCCTTTTGAAAACGTTTTATATATTTATAATATCATATTTTTTAAAAATTTTCTTAATCTTAATGATTTTTAATATTACTCTATATAAATACAATATCTCAATAAAAGAAATAAAAAACAGTAAACTATTTAGTATAAGTTAAAATTCCTTCTAACCTTTTAGCAAGCTCTGAGAAAGGTAAACCAATAATAGTATTAATATCTCCTTCTATATACTCTACACAGTAAGGACTTATTTCTTGTATTCCATAGGCTCCAGCCTTATCCATAGGATTATCTGATTCAATATAACTTTTAATTTGATTAGATAAATAAGGATAAAAATCAACAAATTTAATTTTAGCTAGGCTGTAAAAAACTTCAAGATAATTCTCTCCCCTTAAACAAACTGCTGTAATAACACAATGCTCTTTTCCAAAATAGGATTTAAGCATCTCTTCTGCCTGGATCTTATCTTTAGGCTTATTGTAGATTTTATCCTCGCAGACAACCATAGTGTCTGAAGATATATAAATAGCATTTTTATCTTCTCCATGGCCAGATTTTCCAATCGCTATTTCACAACAAGTTTTTCCTGCTCTTTCAATAAAATCTAAATCTTTATAAATCTCCATATATTTTCTTTGAATAGATAATTCATCAATACTAATTGAAGATAATTCGGGAGTGAAATCTTTTAGCATCTCTTGACGCCTAGGAGATTTGCTCATAAGGATAAGTTTTTCTGCTCTAGGGAGATTTTCTCTTTTTATATAATCATATGTATATTTCATAATATCTCCTTTAATATAATCTATTATATATTTAAGCAATAAAAAAACCTAGTCTAACGACTAGGTTAAAGTTTTTATTTAAGAACTAGCATTTAACAACGTTAACTGCTTTGTCTCCTCTTGCTTCTGAAGTAACATCATATGTTACTTTGTCGCCTTCAGCTAAGCTTTTGAAGCCATCGCCTTGGATTTCTGAAAAATGAACAAAGATATCTTTGTCGTCTTCTCCTGTTATAAAACCAAATCCTTTTGCGTCATTAAACCATTTTACTGTACCATTACTCATGTTATATCCTCCTTAATTTCCTAAAACGGAAACCCTACTCTCTAGTAGTTATTTTTATTTTGTGTAATTAATATTTCTTAAAGAAGATAAAACATTTTAAAACTATATATAAAACATAAGACTTAATTAACAATATTCACTACT
>CAYSPO010000089.1:0-2573 GCA_964432945.1 uncultured Peptoniphilaceae bacterium | reverse complement strand
GGTCTTAAATCTCAAAGATACGGAGTGATTGATTTTTATGACACGAATTAAAGGCATTCCTGTAAAACTATATGACAAAGTAAAAGTAGGAGAAGATGATTTTGGAGCTGACATCTACGAAGAAAAAGAAATCATTGTAGAAAATGTACTTGTTGCTCCTGCTTTAAATATTAAAAATGACATAATTACACCACAAGATCTAGAAGGTAAAAAAGCAGTTTATACACTGGGAATCCCTAAAGGTGACACGCATGACTGGAAAGATAAGAAAGTATATTTCTTTGGCCAGTACTTTAAAACCTTTGGCATGCCAATTCAAGGCATAGAAGACTTAATACCGCTAGAATGGAATAAGAAAGTGCAGTGTGAAATTTATGAGTAAATTTGAATTTGAATTAAATGAAGCAGGTGTTTCGGAGCTTTTAAGAAGTCCTGAGATGTTGCAAATACTAGAAGAAGAAGGAAACAGAGTTTTAAACGCAACGCCTGTTGAAAAAGGATATGAAATGAAGACTCTAAAGTGGGCAAATAGAAACACTGTTGCAGTTAAAGCTGTTAAAAGGCATGCGAAAAACGATAATTTAAAATATAACAGATTATTAAAAGCATTAGGATAAAAAAATGATAGAAATTACAATAAGAAAATATTTAGAAAAAAGTTTAGAGTTGCCAGTACTACTTGAGAAAAAATCAGGTTTAACTGGCAATTTTGTTTTAATTGAAAAAGTGGGATCCAATAGCAAAAATAAATTAGGTGGCTCAAGATTTGCCGTTCAGTCATATGCAGACAGTATGAATAATGCTGCAGTTCTTAACCATGAAGTTATTAAAGCTATGGAAGAAATAGTCAGATTAGACGAAATTGTAAGCTGCAAGTTAAATTCAGATTATAACTTCACAGATACAACAACGAAACAATATAGATATCAAGCAGTTTTTGATATTAAACATTACTAGGAGGAAAATATGACACAGAATGCACAAAATGTAACATATGGTAAACCAAAAGTTGAGGGAGCAATATGGACTGCACCACTTGGAACTAAGCTTCCAGTAAACGCAGTGGAAAAATTAGACACAGCTTTTAAATCACTAGGCTATGTATCAGAAGACGGACTAAAAAATGAAAACACTATAGAATCTGAAGCGATAAAGGCTTGGGGTGGAGATACTGTCCTTGTAATTCAAAACGAGAAAACAGATACCTTCACTTATAAATTAATTGAGCTATTAAACGTTGATGTACTCAAAGAAGTATATGGGGAAGATAATGTAACTGGAACACTAGAAACAGGAATAACAATTAAGGCAAACGCAAAAGAACTTCCAGAGCACGTTATTGTAATCGATATGCTACTTAAAGGTGCATTAAAAAGGATAGTTATACCTCACGCAAAAGTATCAGAAATAGCAGAAATTGAATATGTAGACGAAGACGCTGCAGGTTTTGAACTTACAATTACCGCTATTCCAGACGCAGAAGGAAACTCACATACATCTTATATCCAAAAAGCTGGAACTACAGTAGAAGACGAATTAGGAGAGTAAAATGGCTACTAAGAAAAAGGAAATAAAAGGAAAAACAAAATCGGGTTTTGAATATAAATTACTCGAAGCAAGGCTTAATGATTTTGAACTAATTGAAGAATTTGCAGAATTAGATAATAACCCTTTATTGCTACCTAGAATACTTGAAAGATTATTAGGGAAAGAACAAAAAGCAAATCTTTATGAGCATGTAAGAGACGAAGACGGAATTGTCCCGATTGATTTAATTACAGACGAAATGATGGAGATTTTCACTTCTGAAACAAAAAACTAATAGTCCTCGCTCAGATGATAAGGGTAGATGAAGAGGCCTTGATATGTGATTTTGCAGAAACCTATGGAATTTATAATTATAGGGAATTACCACTTTTGTTATGTGCAACATATGCGGTTGGTCTTAGAGAGAATTCAAGAATAAAAATGAAAATGACAGAGTCTGAAATGGGACTTACTGATACATTACTTGCTGGAATTTTCGATAGGCTTAGTTTATTGGTATATGCACAAACAGCAGATGCACAAAAAGGAATTAATTATCCAAAGTTAATTATGAATTCTATTATCAATAAAAAAGACAAGCCAAATCAAGGCTTCACAACTGGCGAGGACTACGAAAAAGAAAGAAAAAGAATACTGCAAACAATTAAGAAAGGAGGTAAATAATGGCAGATTTAGGAAAAGCCTATGTTCAAATTATACCTTCAGCTAAGGGAATAAAAGGAAAGATAACTCAAGCATTAAAAGGAGAGTCAAACAGTGCGGGCATTTCAAGCGGTCAAACGGTTGGCGGTAGATTAGTATCTACTGCAAAAAAAATAATAGTTGCTGCTGGAATAGGCAAAGCAATTGGAGCAAGTGTTACAGAAGGTGCTCATCTTGAACAATCATTAGGCGGTGTTGAAACTATTTTTAAAGGTTCAGCCGACAAAGTTGTGGCCAATGCAAAAAAAGCATATGCTACAGCCGGTACTAGTGCTAATGACTATATGGAAGGGGTTGTTTCCTTTGGTGCTTCGCTAATGCAG
>CAYSPO010000088.1:0-2623 GCA_964432945.1 uncultured Peptoniphilaceae bacterium | reverse complement strand
CATTTTTTGGAGAAGAATATGGATGGAGATATTTTCTACAACCAATTCTTCAAAAAAAATTTGGTATGACTAAAGGGCTTATTATCTTAGGTTTTGTTTGGGGCGTTTGGCATTTACCTCTTAATCTATTTTACTATTCTGCAGAAGGAACTGGACTCATGAGTTTAGTAAATCAATTATTTATTTGTATAACCTATTCAATTATGTTTGGTTTTGCATATAGTTATTCAGAGTCGATTTGGACGGTTGTTGCTATTCATTATTTTAACAATAATTTAGTTCTTTTCTTTACTGAAGGTTTTGATAACACAGTTATACAAGGTCAAGAATACACATGGCCTTCTGTTTGGATAAACGCTCTATCAGGTATTATATTTTTCGGAATATTTTTATTTAGTAAATATAATAGAAAAAAAGAATTTAGGATACCTACAGCTAATGAGAGATTAAATATTAATAAGGATATTATTTAAAGGAGTAAATAAATGAAGAGTAAAAGAAAGATTTTTCTAGCAAAGTTACTAGGCTTTATGGCTATTGGTGCTTTAATAGGAGCAATATCTAGCTTTGTATTAAAAGAAGAAATAATTCTTTTAGTAGGTGAAACTGTAAAAAACACAATTTTATCTAATTCATTTTTAATTTTTATTATATGTACTTTTTCTTATCAAGCTATTTGTCTTATTTTATATTTTAGAGGAAAAGCAAAAATTGAAAAAGAGCTAGAAAATGATGATATTATAAATGATAATTCTTTAAGCATTGGGCTTAGTTTATCAAATGTAGGATTTATGTTTTCTCTTGCAAGTTTCATGGTTTTAGCATCTTATACTTTTAGTCAATTTCCATCAAGAACAAGTATGATTCAGCTTAGTTTAGGGGGAGTTCTGCTTATAATTAGCGTTGTAACTTATTCTTTTTACCAGCAAGTTTTGGTGAACTTGATAAAATCATATGATCCATCTAAATACGATGATGTATTAGATTTTCAATTTAATAAAAAGTGGGTTGAAACAAGTGACGAAAGAGAAAAGTATGAGATATATAAAGCGGGATTTAAAGCTTACAGAGCTATGACCACTGCTAGTTTTATTTCTCTTTTTCTAATAGGATTTTCTTATATGATATCAGGGATAGGATTGTTAGCTTTATTAATAAGTTTAGTTATATACTCAATAGGAACAGCAGTTTATACTTTAGAAATTTTAAATAAATAATATCTCTAGTTAAATATTCTTATGCCAATAAAATATCTGATATAATAAGAAAAAGATGAAAATATAAGGAGCTAGTGATATGAGATATAGAGAAAATATGTCAGAATATGATTTTATTAAAGATATGATGGATATTATTGGAAGACCTAAAAAATCATATATAGAAGAAGCTGGCAAAGGCGTTGTAGACTTTTGTGTTGAATGGCCATTATTTGAGAATCTTGATAGAAATATTTTACTTAATTTATTAGACTATTTTGGACATGATCAATCTCTTATTGAGAATAGGGACAATCTCGTAGATATACTAAGCGATTATGAAGTTCCAGAAGGGGCTTATTATGAGTCAGAAGGATACCTAGAAGATTATCCTAATGATTTTAAACATTTTACTAGAGAATATGATTATTAAAAAAATAGATTCTAGAGAGTCTTAAGTTAATACAATAAAAATTTATAGGTGTTATACTTATAAAGTTAAAAATTATATTAAATATAGGGAGCTAATATGGGAAGAAAAATTGAAATAGTATGTACAAAAAATAATGTTGACTATTCTACGGTAAGAGGTGCAATGACTAAAGGATCAAGGACAGTAGAGGATTTAAAAGAAGCTGTTGGTGTTTGTGGGGAATGCGATGCTTGTAAGGAAAATTTAGACTATATACTTACGACTTGCTGCGGATGTAAGGAAGTTTCTATGGAAACTATTCAAAACTTAGTTAAATCTGGTGTATCGGAACTTGATGAAATCATGGAAGAAACAGGAGCTGGAACTGAAGATGACTGTGGAAGATGTCAAAAACTAATTGAAAATATAATAGAACTAGGTTATTAGAAAAAAGAGGCTATATAGCCTCTTTTTTTATACTAAAGTTAATTGTGATATATTTACTCCGATGGGTATAATAAATAAAAGAAATGAGGTTTGCTATGAATAATAATAATTTACAAAATAAAATTGATGAATTAAATAAAGAAATCTCAGACTATACAAAAGAAGTTTTGCAATTAGAAAATGAGCTTGAAGAAATTAGAGAAAATGAAATTGAAAGTAAAGCCTTTGATGAAATATTCAAAGGGCTGACTAACAAGGAAAAGCAAGCAAAAAGAGAAGAAGAATTAGCTAACAAAAAAGATAGGATATTTCAGCTTAGAGTTAAAATTGGAGAGTTAGAAGCAGAAAAATCTAGTCTTATAGTTGGACTAATGAATGATAAAAAATAAGGGGCAAAACCCTTATTTTTATTTGTTTTTCAAATATAGCTTATAATAATATTAAAGTATAGAGCTATTTCAGCTATACTTTAATATTATTATTTAATTAGTTGACATAACTAGAGGAGGATACATTGGCTTTTAAAAATATTTTTAATAGATTGTTTAATAATAGAGAAAATGAGTTT
>CAYSPO010000087.1:1380-2647 GCA_964432945.1 uncultured Peptoniphilaceae bacterium | reverse complement strand
ATAATCCATTGAAGCATATCCAGAAGTGTTACTTTTTAATTTATCAAAAAAATCATATATTATTTCATTAAGCGGTATTTCATAATGAACACTCGCTCTATCACTTGATTGGTATTCTATATTTTTATATATTCCATTTTGGAACGGCTTCTTTAAACAAAATTTCCACATTTTATTTGACTTTTTACTACATATAACGATATAATGTAGTAATATAATATAGTAAATTGAAAGAAATGCAAAATGAAGAGGATTATGATGGTATCTCTGGCTTTGCATTAAAAGAACTTGTAAAAGCTAATATGGCTAATACAAAAAGAAACAAAAAAGACGATAAAGAAGAACCATCTTCTCTTTTAGAAGCTTTTGAAGGATTTATAAAAGATAATCCAACAGTTATTCCTTCAGATATAGTTGAACAATTCAAAAATCTTCTTAAAGACAAAGAAGAAGATGAAGACGTGGAAGAAATTCTTAATATGTTCAAAAAAGATAAGCCTAAAAATAGGTCTAATGAGGAAAAAACTTCTTTTGAAGATCTTTGTATCAATTTACATAAAGGTTTAGCTGATTTAGAGTCTAAAGATGTAGAAGATAATGAAAATCCTTTTATCTATATTGGTATGGGAATCATTAAAACGGCTATTATAACTCTAAAAAAAGATCCTAGAGTAATGGGCAATAAAACAAATGAAGAGATTGTAGAAAATTTTGCTAAAAGATACAATGCAATTTGTGATAAGAAAAAATAATTTCCCCTGGTAGATGATTAAAAGGAGCATCTTTAAAACTCCTTTTATTTTTATTTTTATATATAATGAGTAATGAAGCAAAAGTCTTAGTGACCTTCTCTTATGAAGGAGCTATGCAAACTACTAAGGTAGTTGACAAAAGTGGTACTAATGTGATTAAAACTATTAAAGAAGTAAATCACTCCACAGTTATTAAGGAGGATGCATATGATTTTATGGTTTCTCTAGGAGGTATGCCTAAATGTACAGGAAGTTTGATCCATAAATGGAAAAAACTAACTAAAATCCAAAGATTTGAACAACATTTAGAAAACATGAGGCATGATTATCATGCTGAAAGGGTTAAATATGAGTTCATAGAGAACTAAATTTATATATAGAAAGGGGATTAAGTTCCCCTTTTATTATTAAAAAATTAAAATAAAAGATTATGAATTTCCAAGAAAATAATAGAAATACTATTGAAAGATTAGAGCGGGAGAATGCAGAACTTAAAAAGAATATAGAATCTTACC
>CAYSPO010000087.1:0-1370 GCA_964432945.1 uncultured Peptoniphilaceae bacterium | reverse complement strand
CCGTGAAGCCATTGAAGAAATTAAAAATGGTGCTCAGGAAAGAGGTGTAGTAGTAGCTGGAGATTTTGAAGGTAGATATACTATTCAAAAAATTAATGGTGGAGAAACTATTATTCCTTTAGCTGAAAATTTAGGTAATGCAAGACTCAAAACTGGTACAGAAGTTATTCTAAATGATCATATGATTATTGGAATTGTACCAGAGCAACTAGTTCCAGTAAAACCTATTGTAGAGTTTGAAAGAATTACATGGGATTCTATTGGTGGTATTAAATCACAAGTACAAAGAATTAGAGAATCCATAGAATTACCATTAAACAATAAAGATTTGTATGCTGAGTATAATCTTAAAGCTCCTAAAGGCTTGTTACTTTATGGTGCACCAGGTTGTGGTAAAACTATGATAGCTAAGGCTATTGCTTCTTATATCCTTCCAGAGGATGCTGTAGAAGAAGATGCTTTTATATATATGAAAGGCGGTTCAATGCTATCTAAATATGTAGGAGAAGCAGAAAATAATATTAAAAATGCTTTTGAAAGAGCTAGAAAATATAGTAAAGGAGATAAGAAATCTATTATCTTTATTGATGAGGCTGAAGCAATTATGCCTACTAGAGGTAGTAGAAGATCTTCAGATGTAGAAACAACTATTGTTCCTACTTTCTTATCAGAAATGGATGGTTTTGAGGATAATAATATCTTTATTATTCTTGCAACTAATCATCCTAGTGCTATAGATCCAGCAATTATTAGAGCAGGTAGAATTGATATCCATATTGAAGTTTCTAGACCAGATGTAGCTGATAGTGCTGATATTTTCAGTATTTATTTAAGTAAAACTAAAGTAGTCAATGATAATGTAGAATTATTAGCAGAGAAATCAGCTAAGATTTTCCATGAATTGGCTTCAGATAGAATTATTTCTGGTGCTACTATCAATAATGTAGTACAAACAGCTTGTACTATAGCTATTAAAAGAAATATAGCTGGAGATAAAGTAAAAGGTATTACTGAAAAGGATATACAAGATGCTATTAATATTATAACTCAACAATAAGTAATGAAAAAAGAACAAATATTTAAACCAAATGTGAGTTCTTCCAATAAACTAGACTCTATAATTGAAAAAGTGGAGTCTAGTGTTATTAAACCTACAAAAAGAAAAGTGCGATTAAAACTTATTAATTCTTGTGGTTGTGGAGGAAATCATTATGATTGGATAGAGAGAGAAGTAGACTATGATTCTTCATATGAAAATGGAGATTCTACTAAAGAACTACTAGATACAGATTCATTTTTATAATTAAATATTATGGTATTATTAATAATTATTAGTTTTGTAATAGCTACTATATGCTATACATTATCTA
>CAYSPO010000086.1:0-2688 GCA_964432945.1 uncultured Peptoniphilaceae bacterium | reverse complement strand
GAACTGAAATAAATTTCAAACTACAAAATAAATTGATTGCGGAATTGAGGATGATTCCAATTTTTCCATCAACAATCAACCTCTAAAAGAGCATGAAGCAATACAGTTAAAAGAGACCCTTATTACCCTTTCTCGATTTTCAGGAATACCTAAGTTAAAATGGTTGGAAGAGATGGTAGTACGTTTAAAACAAGATTTTAACTTAGAGAAGGACAACTCACATATTATAAGCTTTGATGAAAATCCTTATTTGACTGGGATCAATTTTTTTGATGAAATTTATAATGCTATAATATACAAGAAAGTATTAAAGATAACCTATAAGCCGTTTCATAAAGATGAGATGGTTGAGCTTATTCATCCT
This sequence comes from uncultured Peptoniphilaceae bacterium, assembly GCA_964432945.1. Lineage (GTDB taxonomy): Bacteria > Bacillota > Clostridia > Tissierellales > Peptoniphilaceae > CAYSPO01. Next base: position 2,324 of record CAYSPO010000086.1, on the reverse strand, counting down.
TATTTCTTGAAGCAGTATAACAATCGTTGGTTCTTATTTGGGTTAGATAATGACAATCAAGATGGAGTAGTAAATAAACCATTAGATAGAATAGTGAGCATTGAGGAGAGTAGTTTTGAGTATATACTAAACAAAGAGATCGACTTTGAAGAGTATTTCGAAGGCGTGGTGGGTGTATCTTTTGATAGTAACAAGTCCATAGAAAAAGTAATCTTGCGAGTTGACGAGGAGCTGCTTCCCTATATTACCACTAAACCTTTGCATGGATCACAAATTCAGCATAAAGACGACCCTACAAAAATTGAATTAAACTTAATTCCCAATTACGAGTTCAAGGCACTTATTTTATCACGAGGTGAATGCATAGAGGTGCTTGAACCTGTAGAGCTGCGAGAAGATATGAAACAAAGAGCAGAAAAACTATATAATAGATATAAATGATTTGTCTGAAAAAAACAGACAAATCAGCAATAATAATATAAAATGGAACGAATAAAAATATCCAACTTCAGATCAGTAAAAGATTCTTGGGACATAGAGTTAGGTCCTATCACTTTCTTTACTGGTAAAAACAACTCTGGGAAATCAACAGTTTTGAAAGCTTTGATGGTTTTAAGTGATTATTGTAAATCAAACAATCACTTGGAACTCAGCTTTAGGGGTGAAAGCAGAAACCATCACAAGGTGGACAGTTATAAAAATGCTGTTAATTGGGATAATTTTGACAAAGGGGATAAAGAGATACAATTTAGTTTTGTCAATGCTTTTAAAGATGATGAAGGGATTAGGAATCATGAGATAACTCTAATATTTGAGCCGTTGTCGCAGCCAAATAATGAAGATGAGAGAATTCAGAAAGGGATTTTAAAATCTGCAACTATTAAAAACACCTTCACTAATGATTCATTCAATATGCAACGAATGACAGATGGAGAATTTAAAATTATAGCAGATAAAGATTTTTTCTTAGAAGAGGAGAAAACATTGGCAGATCAAATAGAACAATTAAAAGGTGAGAAAACACTCATGGATTTAGGGACTGGAAAAGTGCAACCAGATATAGATAGTAAAATACAGAATTTACAATCAATTTTAGAAGAAAATGGTGAGATAATAGAAGATCCTATTTTTGAAACCTCCTTTAATTTAAAGGAACTTCTTTACAGAGATCCAATTATGGACAAAATATTTTCTGCAAGTTTGAGAAAATGTAAAACCAAGAGGGGTAAACTTGAAATGCCTAAAGAAGCTCACCATATATCAAACGAATTCCGCTTTTTGGCAGAGCATTTAAGCCCTCACCGTAACAACCAGTCACGTTTGTACAAAATTGATGATCTTTCAAATGATATAAATCGTTTGGGGAGTGCATATTTAAATAATCCCATAAATAGAAATGGAAAAGCACATCAGTTTTTTATAAAATGGTTAAGATATTTTGATATAGGTGATAATTATACAATTAGTTTAGTCCATGGAGATTATATACTCGTTCAAATAACTGGCAACAATAGAACTTTCAACTTAATTGAAAAAGGCTTTGGTGCTGGTCAACTCTTCACTATGTTATTAGGTATTGCTTTGGAGATTGATAATAAGGAAAAGGATTCAATAATAATGATTGAAGAGCCAGAAGCAAATCTGCATCCTGATTTTCAATCAGAGCTGGCCGATATGTTTTATGAAGCTTATAAAAGTCATGGAATTAGATTTATTATTGAAACACATTCTGAATATATAATTAGACGTACGCAAGTTATTGCATTTAAAAATAATTATTTGTCAGAACATAATGGTAAACCTAATCCATTTAAGCTTTACTATTTTGATAGTGAAGGACCTTATGAAATGAAATATCTTGAAAATGGGAAGTTTGACAGACGATTTGGAGAAGGGTTTTATGATGCACGTGATAAAAGCGCAATAGAATTGTACAAATTAAGTAGGAGGAGAAATGAGTAATACACAAAATAGCAGGAAATGTAAAACACCTATTCAAACTGTCTATATTTCAAATTCCTTTTTCAAAGAAGTTATAGATAATTCAGAAGACTCATTTGTTCATGAAGTAATCTACTCTATTATGGAAGATTATAGTAATATTCTTTTAGATCTTGACGATGATGAGTTTCTTAAATTAATTGAAGAAAATCCAATATACGAATATTTCTTGACTAAAGATACTGGAGATTTCACAATTTATAAAGAGTTCTTTGAAAAAATTGAAAACGAAGATTTCTCCACTTTTCCTACAGAAATATTTTTAATAGATCCTTAATTCCGCAAGCTTCTAGATTTAATATAAAGGCAAAGCACTGATTTGA
>CAYSPO010000085.1:0-2700 GCA_964432945.1 uncultured Peptoniphilaceae bacterium | reverse complement strand
TAAAAATATTTTGGTTACTAGTATTTGACAGCTATAACTTCCGCTCAAGCCATGTGGAGAGTGTAGTTTTGATGTCAAAGACTGCACCCACTAAGTAGATAAAGTGTAGAGATTAAAGGCTTATTCAAAGGCTATCGTTAAAATGTATCGGTAGCTTGGAGTAAGTCTTGTTTTTTAGAGGAAAACCGTAGTAAGTGGGAACATATACATAGGGTATAGTTGAAACTAGGGAATAGATAACGAGAAAAATCCAACCCCATGAGATATGGAATTTATGCAGAAGTTAACCGAGGAAATAGATGTATAAGAGGACAAGTTTACGATTTGCTTTAAAGCAATGGTGGAGATTGAAGTGGAAAGATAAATAATATTGATTTAAGGCAGGACTAGGGTTCTCCTTTTGTGATTTATGAAGTGTATGAAAAATGGTATAACAAAATATTATCTATATGGGGCAAAAATGTGAGAGATAAAATGAATTTACATGGGGGTATAAAATGACAGAAAAAGAAAATAACGTTTATAATATATTACTTACTCCTATCAAAAGTGATAAAAATGTCCCTAAAATTTATATGAAAGATAATGTTATATATAGCCCCCAGCTATATAAACATAATCCAGATGAAGATATGTCAGATTTTAGTGTGGGTTTCTATAAAATAGTATATAAGGACATTTTAGGGGAAAATAATGTAGAAATTTTAAATGAAGATGGGACATATAAAAATGAGAATTATATGGGAGATACTATTCATTCATTTAATTCACTTGCGAATGTGATTTTGGGAAATAGAACGAAAAAAAAACGAAGTTCAAAAGAAGAGTGGCCTAAAGAATTAATTGACTATCATTCTAAGTATCATTGTTTAGCTAATTTTTGGGTTATTCCTATGTGTCATGGAAGAACGAGCGCAAAACTAAATCGTTATGATTCTCTAGATGCGTATCTAAACAAATTATATAGAGGTGCTATAAAAAACGCAGATGAGTATTTTCAGAAGTTTACATATGAATCTTTTTTAGAGATTCATGGTATGTCATGGTATAAAATATCAGATAATCCATTAGAAATATATATATCAAAAGATAAGAACGGTTGTTTTGATGAAATACAACGTATATATGATTTTTGGAATAAAAGGACTATTGAAATTGTAAAAAAATATAATAGTGAACTCTACGATTACTTTGCAGGCCTTGGATTAATAAATGCAACTGAGGTTACGAATTAATGGTTACTACTTGGCTAAGTTGTTGTAATAAAAATGTTTAGGATTATAATAAATCTAAGTTTACCTGCCTAATACTTTTTAATGATAACCTTATACTATCGTTAAAAAGTATGTGGATATGTTTCTACATACAGACAGGTTCGCTTGTTATACTTAGTGTTCACTCGTTTCATATATAGAGTTTGGTATTAATAGAAAAGTAAAATATATAAGTTATTAAGTTCAAGGATTTTATATTAGTATTTCTAATTTATTGAAACTAGGAATAATTTGAGAAAAGAATAAAAATAATAGTCTCCAGTAATGATATTTCTAAAAGTATTTCCTATCCAGATGCTAAAAATAAAGAGGCAAGCAGCCCGCTAAATCATACAATGCTTTTAATGAATGAAATATTAGATAATTGGTTTTAGGAAATGAAAAATAAATATAAAGTGATATAAGTTTAATAAATAAGTGGGAGGGCATTTACCTTCCCACTTATTTATTATTATAAAGAAAGCAGATAGATTTAATTGCTTATAATATTCTAAAAATTTAAAATTACAAATCATAATTTTCTTGATATAGATACATATATTAATTCTCGTGATTATTTTCAATTAAATAAATAAAAGCCTTAAAAATATTAGAAGCATGGAATCTTAAATAATTAGTAGCTTTAAGGGTAGGTATAGAATAGAACGTAAATAATAAGATATAAATAAAAATATATAATGATAATCTATACAAAATAATCTACAAAGGAGGATAAAATGGTTAAAAAATTTGAAAACAAAGTAATTTTAATTACTGGTGGTTCGGGAGATATTGGAAAGACTACGGCTGACTTATTTTTAGAGGAAGGGGCAAAGGTTGCTATCGTAGGAACCAATGATGAAAAATTGGCAAGGGCAAAGGAAGAATTAGGAAATGTTCTCACCATAAAAGCTGATGTAACTAATGAAGAAGATGTAAAAGACTATGTAAATAAAACTGTTGAAGAATATGGAAAGATTGATATATTCTTTAATAATGCTGGAACTGAAGGGAAAATGGCAGCAATAACAGAACAAAATATAGATGATGTTAGAAGAGTTATGGATATTAATGTAATGGGCGTATTTATGGGATTAAAACATGTAATACCAATAATGCAAAAACAAGGTTCAGGCAGTATTATTAATACATCATCAGATGCAGGTCTGGCAGGTTCCCCAGGCTTAGCCCCATATGTAGCATCAAAACATGCAGTTGTTGGACTTACGAAAACTGCAGCATTGGAAGTAGCCAGCGATAATATTAGGGTAAACTCTATTCATCCTACAAATGTGGAAGGTAGAATGATGGAATCTATAGAAGCTGGTTTAAATCCTGATGATCCAAAAGCCATAAAGGATGAATGGACAAGTGCAATACCAATGGGAAGATACGCAAAATTAGAAGAAGTTGCAAGACTTGTATTGTTTTTAGCTTCAGATGACGC
>CAYSPO010000084.1:0-2749 GCA_964432945.1 uncultured Peptoniphilaceae bacterium | reverse complement strand
GAGGAATTCCTCAAATAGAAGTTACTTTTGATATAGATGCTAATGGTATTGTAAATGTAACAGCTAAAGATTTAGGATCAGGTAAAGAACAAAATATTACTATTACTTCTTCAACTAACATGAGTGATGAAGAAATTGATGCTAAGGTAAGAGAAGCTGAACAATTTGCAGAAGAAGATAAAAAGAAAAAAGAAGAGATTGAAATAGTAAACAATGCACAATCAGTTATCTATCAAACAGAAAAATCTCTAAAAGACTACGAAGGCAAAATAGATGAAGCTGATAAAGCTGATGTAGAAGGTAAAATTGCAGAACTTAAAAATACATTAGAAGATGGAAATACTTCTGATATAAAATCAAAAACTGATGAAGTTACTCAAGCTTTCTATAAAATCTCTGAAAAAATCTACGAAAATGTAAATGAAACTACTGGAGAAGAAGCTAGCCAAAGTGCAGATGAAGATGTAGTTGACGCAGAATATGAAGTAGTAGATGAAGACGAAGAATAATTAAATTTAAGGTCGTTTCAATGACATTTTAGGCCTTTGATAATAAAGATTAGGACCTCCCAAGTCGGGCTTGGAAGGTCCTAATCTTTGAAAAAATTTGTCATTTATTAAAACCGCCTTACTGGCGGCTTTTTATTTTTTTATATTTTATTTTATAAATTGACTATGATACAATAATTACGCAAAAATATCTTTGAGGTGAAAAATGGAAGACTTATATGAACTTCTCGGTGTGGCTAGAAATGCCAGCAAGAGTGAAATAAAAAGTGCCTATAGAAAAATGGCAAAAAAATATCATCCTGATTTAAATCAAGGAGATGATGAAGCTCAAGAACATTTTAAAAAAATAAATATAGCCTATGAAGTTCTTAGTGATCAAGAAAAAAGAGATAAATACGATAGGTATGGCGATGCTATCTTTAACGAATCAGGAGCAGGAGCATCTTATACAGCTGATTTTAGTGACTTATTTGGTTCAATATTTGATGACTTTTTTGGTGGAGGTTTTTCTGGTTCTTACACAACTAATAAAAATGCTCCAAGAAGAGGAGCCGATATTGAGCATCAGATAAATCTTGAATTTAACGAAGCAATTTTTGGGGTAGAAAAAGAAATTGCTTTTAGAAGACGTGAAGTCTGCACGAAGTGCCATGGTGAAAAAGTAAAAGAAGGAACAAGTAAAACTACTTGTAGAACTTGTGGTGGAACTGGTAAAATTCAAAATGCTTCTAATACTGCCTTTGGAAACTTTATTAGGATGGAAACCTGTGAAGACTGCGATGGTACTGGAGAATATATAGAAGAACCTTGCGAGAAATGTCATGGGAAGGGATTTGAAGTTAAAAACCGTACTATGAAAGCTCAAATACCTAATGGAGTAGACAATGGAACAATTATTAAAATAAGTGGTGAAGGGCATGCAGGAGAAAATGGTGGTCCTAATGGAGATTTATATATAAGAATTGCCGTAAAGAGTCACGAATTCTTTGAAAGAAACGGTTATGATATATATTATGAACTGCCAATTAGATTTACCCAAGCTGTACTTGGAGATGAGATGGAGGTTCCTACTTTAACAGGACTTGAAAGATTTGATTTACCTGCAGGTACACAGTCTGGTGATATGTTCACATTGAAAAACAAAGGGGTTCAAAGACCTCATTCGAAGCATTATGGTGATATTCATTTTAGAGTAAATGTTGTTATTCCTAAGAATGTAAGCAAGGAACAAAAAGAACTTCTAAAAGAGTTTGATGAAGTAGATGGCGAATCAACTAAAGAACAAAAAGGTTTCTTTGATAAAATCAGAGATTTTTTTGACTAATGGAATGGATTGAAGTAAATTTAAAAACCCTAAGGGAGAATGAAGAGATTATAGTTAGTCATCTTTTAACTTATAATTTAGACGGAATTACAATTGAAGATGAAAAACTACTTTTCGATTTTTCTAAAAAGGAACATAAAGCTGATTTAGTAGATAGACCTGAAAGTTTTTCTCCATATATTATAGCTAAGGTGTTTTTTGATAAAGCAGAATATCCAAAGTGTAAAGAAAAATTAGTTAATTTCATCGATAGATCTAAAAATGATGGAATAGAAATTAAGTTTACTAAAGAAGAAGAATTAAAGGATACAAACTGGGCAACTGAATGGATGAAATATTATGAAATTCTTCATATAGGAAATTTTGCTATTGTTCCCCAATGGAAAGAATACAAGGCAAAAGATAATGAACTTATAATTAAAATAAATCCAGGCCTTGCTTTTGGTACAGGTGACCATGCTACAACTGCCATGTGTTTAGAATATATGCAGAAACTAAATATTGACGATAAATCAGTTTTAGATATGGGCTGTGGATCAGGAATACTTTCTATTGGTGCTGAAAAGTATGGAGCAGCTTCTGTTTTAGCAGCAGATTACGATTCTGAGGCAATAGAGAAAACTCTTGAAAATATAGGACTTAATGACTGTAAGAGAATAAAAACTGTTGAAAGTGATTTGACTACTAATATTGAAGGTAAATTCGACTTCGCAATGGTTAATATAATCGCAGAAATTATAGTAAACCTACTAAAAGACCTTCATGAATATCTTAATCCTGGTGCAGATTTAGTGTTTTCAGGTATACTTGAAGAAAAAGAGGAGCTAATGCGAGAAGCTTTAAAAGATAGATATGAAATATTAGAGATAAATCGAAAGGACGGCTGGTTAGCTATTGGTGCGAAATGTATAGATGT
>CAYSPO010000083.1:0-2763 GCA_964432945.1 uncultured Peptoniphilaceae bacterium | reverse complement strand
AACTGATGTGTGATAAAATCTGGCAGATGTTATTGTATCTGCAGATGACAGCCCAACGCTCCAACCCGTACCATTTAAAATTTGACTCATGGCAACAGCTGGCGTAGAGTTTGTAGGCCTCATATCCCTAATAACTCGACCTTTTAAATCATCAAACAAAATATGGACTCCCACTATTGTGAGTAGTCCATTTTGCTTATTTTTGCTTCTTATTTTATAAAGCCAAAAGTTTTCCTCTTCTTTTTGCCCGAAATAAGAAGCCTTGCTGTAAATTTCTTCGTCTTTAAAATCATACTTAATTGTAGCTTGCGAAGAAATTAAACCATTTAATTCTTTCTCTTGCTTATTTTCAGTTAAGTATTTAGGGTTTATAGACTTGATTAAATCTTGATTTTTATCAAACAAATATAATCCAATCATATTAACCTCTCTCTATAATTAACTACTAATTCTTTTGCGTTATTTACTATTAATTTATCTCCACTATAAAGTTCAAAGCTATGATAATCACTAAGCATTGGATCTAGCCAATTCATTCTATTTCTCTCATTTACCTTTATCTCATCAAAAGTAATTCTTACTTTATCACCTGATTTGAAATCTCCAGATAATATTATTTTCTTTCCAGTTGTACTATTTATTATTTTTACTAAATTTGTGCTGTTTGAAACGGTAAAAGATATTTCTTCGATTTTCACTGGATATTGATTGCTAGTTATAATTTCTCCATTAAAAGATTTTATTGATTTGTAAGCCCAAGGATCTTGACAATAAATTATAAAATAGCCAATGCCTCTATGACTATCATATGGTGGATCCATTGTTTTTATTACTCTGCCATACCTTTTACAATTTTCATCTTGAAAATAAAATTCCGCATCTTCATTTGTTTGTAAAACTTGATTTAATTTTTGCATTCTTTCCAACCACTCTGGATGACTATCTGCTGTTATATAGTAATAGACTTTAATTTCTCTAGGAGGATATTTACTTTCCAGTATATAATCTCCATCTCTGCCAGGTATATTTATTGAGTTTATTTCTTTTGCTAGTAAGCCCCTACCTTCTACATTTACAGTGAGGTAGCCAGGCAAAATATCGTCTAATATTTTTCCGTTATATGTTAGTTTGCAATATCTAATTTTGACTACCTCCTTAGTATGCTAATTTGAATTCTAAATTTTTATCTTGTTCAGTCGTTATATCTTCTACAAAAGCTTGAAATGCGTGATTTCCTAAGTGCATTACTAAATTAACTGGTTGTTTTTCTTTCATGAACGTACTAGTTGCCAGCTTTCCGCTTATACCGTTTATACCAGTATTCAGCCTATAAGCATATTCATTTTCAATATCTTCTTTAGCAAGGTCTTTTAATTCTGAAACAGCGTTTTCTACAACTCCCATGTTCCTTTCAATACCTATTGCCATACCTGCACTCATTTGACCACCAATTTGGTCTCTGAAAACTCTTGAAGGAGACCTAATACCTAAGAAACTTTTAGCAGCGTTAAGTGCTTGTCTTGCAGCATTTTGTGCAGCACTTACTACTGCACTTGCACCGTTTCTAATTCCGTCAGCAACACCTTGAATGATGTTTGAACCAACTGTCATAAAGCTAGCTCTAAAACCAGCGATAGTTTCTCTCGCACTCGTTATAATCCCACGAACTGCAGTAGTTACAGCTGACTTCTTACTTTCTAAGCCACTCTTTAAATTATTCATTAACTCAGAACCTTTTGTTCTAAATTCGCCCATTTTGGCTTGAATGGCTGAAAGTTTTTCACTAACCGTGGTTTTGATAACACTAATTACTGCGTCTTTTTTATTAGATAATCCGGTTTTTATATTATCCATAACTTCTGAGCCTTTTTGTAAGAACTCACCTAGTTTTTCACCAATTGAAGTTACTAAACTTACAATAATAGTAATCATCAAATTTAATAGTTCGCTTTTCATCTCAGAAATTCCTGACCATATATTTTTTACAATTTCAATTCCTTTTGCTAAAAATTCTGGTAAATTCTCTACTATTTTAACTATTAAGTCAGCAATAAGCGTGACCAAACCTTCAATTAATTCAGGAGCTCTTTCGGTAAGTCCTTGTAAAAGATTGATGACAAAATCTTTACCCTTTTCAATAAAGGTCGGCAAGTGAGTTATTATTGTATTTATCAATTTACCAATAACATCAGCTATTGCAGACAATATGGCAGGTGCATTTTCAACTAATCCAAAGACTAGATTTGTAATTATCTGCCCCCCAGCTTCTAGCAGTTGTGGTGCTGAGATCATAAATGCTTCTAATAAACCTTTTATCATATTTCCCGCTTGTGTTCTTAATTCAGGAATAGATTCTATGAAACCTGTAACAAGGTTATTAATCATTTCTACTCCCGATTGAAGAAACAACGGAAATTGAGTTTGTAAAAAACTAATTAAGTTTGTCATAAGTTCATTAAAACCATTTACTACATTAGGTATAGCTTTTAAAATTCCTTTTCCCAAAGACGATATTAGTTCGACTCCATGCCCAATAAATTGTGGTGCAAAAGTTTTAAAAAATGCTGATATAGCTTCTGGTAATGATTTGAATATTTTCATAATCATAGGAATTAGATTGCCAAACAAAAACGTCATTACTGTGTCTGCTAAATTACTCATAGCCTCTGTTACGGTTAGCTCAAATTCATCAAAGGCTAATGCACCCAACATATTCTTAGCGGCTGCTTTCATTGCATTAAAAGAACCACTAACAGTTTCTGC
>CAYSPO010000082.1:0-2948 GCA_964432945.1 uncultured Peptoniphilaceae bacterium | reverse complement strand
CCCTGCACCAAAGATATTTAATAATGGAGACGGCTCTGCCTTAATGGGCAAAGAAAATCTTGCCTATGAAATTATGGAGAAAATGGTAGAAGCATCAAACAAACCTATCCATATAAAGATAAGACTAGGTATAAATGAACAAAATAAAAATTTCCTTAAAATAGCTCATCTAGCTGAAAAAGCAGGAGTAAGTAAAATCTGCCTTCACGCAAGAACAAAAAGCCAGTTTTATACAGGAAAAGCAGACTGGCAATCAATTAAAACTTTAGTAGAAACAGTTAATATACCAGTTATTGCAAATGGAGATATAACAAATGCTAAAGATGCACTAGATATATTAGAACTTACAAAATGTGATTCCTTAATGATAGGGAGAGCTGCCCTTGGAAATCCGTTTGTATTTGAAGAAATTAAATGTGCTTTAGAACAAAGACCTTATGAAGAACCTAGCATTGAAAAGCTTTATGACACAATAAAAGCTCACTATGAGAAAATAATATCTTACAAGGGTCCAAGAGCAGTAGCTGAAATGAGAAAACATATAACTTGGTATTTGAAAGGCCTTCCAGGTTCAGCAAAGATTAAAGATAAAATAAATAATCTTGAAAGTTTAGAAGATATCAAAAAAACCTTAGATGAATATATGAATAAACTCATATAGCTTGACAAATCGCTGAAAATACTATAACATTCGCTTATTGTATAATATTGTTAAGGGAGAGAGACTGATGGTTCAAGATGAAAAAGTATTAATAACAGAAGAAGGTCTTCAAGAGAGAATTGAAGAATTAGAATATTTAAAAACAACTGGAAGAAAAGAAATTGCAGAAAAAATAAAGATAGCAAGAGATTTTGGAGACTTATCTGAAAATGCAGAATATGATGAGGCGAAACTAGAGCAAGGTCAAATGGAAGATAGGATTGTTGTTCTTGAAAATATAATCAAAAATGCAGAAATCATATCTGACGATGGTAAACAAGATTCAGTAAGAATTGGCTCAATAGTAACATTATTAGATAAAGAATTTAACGAAGAAATAGAATATAAAATCGTTGGTTCAGAAGAAGCTGATCCAATAAAAGGTTTTATTTCAAATATATCTCCAGTAGGTAAAGCCGTACTCGGAAGTAAAAAAGGTGAAACTGTGGTTGCTGATACACCTGGAGGAAAAGCAGAATTTCAAATATTAGAAATTAAATAAGGAGGAAACATGACCCAAGAACAAGACATTACTGAAATGCATCAGATTAAAAGAGATAAACTTGATGCATTAATAGAAGCTGGAAAAGACCCTCATAAGATTGAAAAATTTCAGGATAGAACATATTCGAAAGATATAATAGAAAATTATGATGACTTTGAAGGCAAAAAGGTTAGAGTAGCTGGAAGAATCATGAGCAAAAGAGGACATGGTAAAGTCAATTTTATGGACTTGCAAGATGCTCAAGGAAGAATTCAGTTATTTAACAAGGTCGATTCCTTAGGAGATTGCTACAAAGAAGTTTTAGATTTAGATATCGGAGATATTGTCGGAGCCGAAGGTGAAGTTTTTACTACTAAAGCAGGAGAAATTTCTATTAGAACAGAAAAAGTAACCCTTCTTACAAAGTCACTACAAATCTTACCTGAAAAATATCATGGACTAAAAGACCAAGATTTAAGATACAGACAAAGATATGTTGACTTAATTATGAAACCAGAAATAAAAGATGTCTTTATAACTAGATCTAAAGTAATTAAAGGAATTAAAAAATACTTAGATGAAAGAGGCTTCTTAGAAGTTGAAACACCAGTATTAAATACTATTGCAGGTGGAGCGAATGCTAGACCATTTATTACCCACCATAACTCTTTAGATATAGATATGTATTTAAGAATTGCAAACGAACTATACTTAAAAAGATTAATAGTTGGTGGTTTTGATAAAGTATATGAAATGGGAAGAATGTTCAGGAACGAAGGAATGGACGCAACTCATAACCCAGAGTATACATCAATAGAAGTTTATGCAGCTTATGAAGACTATGAATATATAATGGACTTAACAGAGAACTTAGTTCATGAAGTTGTAAAAGAAGTAACTGGATCATCAGTAATTGAAGTTCAAGGTGAAAAAATTGATTTCACTCCACCATGGAATAGAATCAAAATGACTGATGCAATTAAAAAATACTCAGGAGTAGACCTAACAGCTTGTGAAACTGATGAAGAAGCAGTAAAATTAGCCAAAGAAAACAATATAGAAGTTGAAGAACACTTTACAAAAGGTCATATTATAGAAGAGTTCTTTGATGAATTTGTTGAAAAGAACTTAATTCAACCAACTTTTATAACTCATCACCCAGTGGAAATAAGCCCGCTTTCAAAAAGAGATCCAGAAAATCCAGAATTTACCCATAGATTTGAAGCTTTCTGTATGTCTAAAGAAATAGCTAACGCATTTAGCGAGCTTAACGATGCAAGAGATCAAAAGAGAAGATTCGAAGCACAAATAGAAGCAGCTGAAAAAGGTGACGATGAAGCTCATATGATGGATAATGACTTTATTAATGCTCTAGAAGTCGGCCTACCACCAACAGGTGGTTTAGGAATTGGAGTAGATAGACTTGTTATGCTTATTACAGGCGAATCATCTATTAGAGATGTATTACTATTCCCAACAATGAAACCACTAGATAGTGAAATAAAAGCAAAGCCAGCTGCAAACGAAATTAAGCTAGAAGAAGAAACACCAGTAGACTTTTCTAAAGTAGTAGTAGAACCACTTTTTGAAGAAGAAGTAGACTTTGATACTTTTTCAAAATCAGACTTTAGAGCAGTGAAAGTATTAAACTGTGAAGAAGTACCTAAGAGTAAAAAACTCTTAAAATTCACACTAGATGATGGATCTGATAAAGATAGAGTTATCTTAAGTGGAATTAAAGAAAATTACAGTGCAGAAGAATTA
>CAYSPO010000081.1:0-3076 GCA_964432945.1 uncultured Peptoniphilaceae bacterium | reverse complement strand
GTTTCTCTATCATTAACACCTATGTAGTCTAAATAATCAGTAATTTTAATAAAATGCATTGTTGCTCCCTCCATATTGAGTAAATGTTACAAGATATTAATAAATTTTGACAGCTTTCAAGAACATAAACTGTTTTTTTGTAACCTCTTTGTAACCTTTGAAAAATCAAAGGTTTATAAGGTGTGAATTAATAAGAAAGTTACAATTTTGTTATAAAATATTAGAAACGAATAAATTTCTAATTATAATTACCCAAAAAACTGAATAAATAACATTACTTATTGACTTACATTCTAACAGATAATAAAATACTGTGCATGGAGGATGAATATGAAAACTTTAATTAAGAAAGCTCTAATTGTAGGTGCATTAAGTGCAGCCTTATCAAGTATTGCTTTTGCGAATAGCGAAAGGACTATTTACATCAATAGGTATAATAGTGAAGGTGAGTTGATTACTAAAACTTCCTCGATGATTAACAATCAAATATCAGAAGATAGTAAAATATATGTAACCTCAAAGAATAACCTAGTGGATAGTTTAACTGGTGGAGTATTAATAGCTGAAAATAAAGGAGCACATTTATATTCAGATCAGAATTTTGATGGCAAAGTTCTAAATATAATAGGTGGCCCTAATAGTGTTTCTGGAGATATTACAAATTCAGAGAACATAGAAAATAGGTTTCATGGCGAAACAAGATATGAAACAGCAGTAGAAATAGCACATGAGCTTGGAACCGATAGAAATATAATTCTTTGCAGTGGGGAAAATTTTGCAGATGCACTTCCTGCAACAAGTCTTGCAGCTAAAGATGATATGAATATCTTACTTGTTACTCATAAAAATATTCCTGAGTCAACAAAAGAATATTTACAAAAGTATAGCCAAGATAAGAATATAATTATAATTGGTGGAGAAGATTCAGTTTCTGCTGAATTAGAAAATGAAGTTTCTTCAATTACTAATTCTTCTAATATCAGGAGAATTGCTGGAGAAAATAGATTTGAAACTTCTAAATCAATTGCAAATGAGTTTGAATATAATACAGGTTTAGTTTTAGCTGATAGAAATGTAAAAGACATAACCTTATTATCATCTATACTTGCTTCTAAAAACGAATATCCGTTAATTCTGGTAGATGCTAACTCAGAAGTAAAACTTGATGAGTATACAAATGAAAGAATTAATAATTTATTGGTTTTAACTAATAAAAACACTAAGGTAACTGATCAAGGCGAAGCTAACTATTTTGATTTAGATGGAAATCCAATAGATTATGCAAGTCTTAATTCAAGTGAAATAAACACTGAACAAGAAATAAAACCTACAGCTCCAGTAGAAGAAAAAGATAATATAACAATTCTTGAAAATGGAGATAAAATTAACCATGATAAAAAAGTTATTATATTTGCTAATGGAGAAGTAAGATCTTTTACAAAAGTATATAATATGAATACAACAGCCTACAACCTATTTCCAGGTTCAACTGGATATACAGCATCAGGTACAAAAGCAAGACATGGGGCTGTAGCTGTAGATCCGAATGTTATACCTTTAGGAACTGAACTTTATATACAAAGTACCGATGATTGGCCGTCATATGGAAAAGCAATTGCTGAAGATACAGGCGGAGCTATTAAAGGTAATAAATTAGATGTATTTTATGATTCATATAATACAGTAATTAATTTTGGTAGAAGAGAAACAGTAGTATATATTTTAGGAAAATAAATAAAACACTGCCAAAAATGGCAGTGTTTTTAATTCTAACAAAAATGTAATCCTTTTTGTTTGTATATAGATTATAATATACTTGTTCCTATATGTATTAGAAAGAAGGGATGTTATGAAAAAAACATTAAAGAAACTTATAACTGTATCTATGGCAAGCTTAGTTTTATTAACTTCAGCTTTTGCTATCGATACAACAGTAATCAATGAAAGATGGGGAAAACCAACTTTTGTTTATGGTTCAGGCTTAAGCACTGAAGAAGTTAAAGAAACAGCAAGAATATTAGGGATAGAAAATATTGATAATGTAAATGTTGCAACAGTAAATGGACAAGATGAAATTAAATTTTTAGGTAGTGGTGTTGGTGACGACTCCTCTATGATTTCTTCAGTAATTGTACAAAAGAAAGATGATGGTTCTGGAGTTACTGTAGAAATAAAAACCCCAGATAAAATTACACAAATAACAGCTGATCAATATAGAAACGCAAGTATTACTGCAGGCGTTAGTGATTGCCATATTATAGTTGGATCAGTTAAACCTGTTACAGGTGAATCTGCTCTTACTGGTATCTATAAGGCTTTTGAAGCTAATGGGGTAAAGCTAGATCAAGAAAGAATGGTTGTAGCTCAAGAAGAACTTGAAGTTACAAATGATATTGCACAAGAAAACATAAAAAAAGAAGATTTTGATATAGGAAAATTAAATCAAGTTATAGTTGAAGTTAAACAAGAGATAAATAATTACTATAACGATAATGAAACAAGTGCTGATGCTAAACAAATAGAACAGTTTATTGTAACATCAATTAATAAGTATGATCTTCAATCAATTGTTACTCAAGATCAAATCGATAGGTTGATAAAATTATTTGAAGACTACCAACAAACAGGAGCTGTAAATAGTGAAGAGGTTAAAGAAGAGCTTTCTATTTTAGCTAAAGACATTTCTAGTGCTGCTGGTAAAATCTATGATGATGCAAAAGAAGCTGGAATTTTAGATAAGATTGGTGAATTTATTAAAAGAATTTTAGATGCTATAGTTAATGCTTTAAAATAATAAAAAATAGCAAATAAAAAAGTATCTCTTTAAAGAGATACTCTTTTATTGAACTTTTTTTGCAGGTTTTATTACTTTGCCAGACTTAATGCATTTTGTACATACATTAATTCTTTTAGAAGTACCATCTACAACTGCTTTTACGCTTCTTATATTAGGAGCCCATGATCTCTTAGTTTTTTTGATAGAGAAAGGAACATTATTTCCAAATTCTTTTGTTTTGCCACAAATATCACATGTTTTAGACATTTCTTGCACCCCCTAACTGCAATTTAACCTTGT
>CAYSPO010000080.1:0-3212 GCA_964432945.1 uncultured Peptoniphilaceae bacterium | reverse complement strand
AAAGGTCCATATAACTTAACCTTATCTGTTCCTTTTAATTCACTGATAAATAAATCCTTTAGCTTCATTTCATGGTCATGGATATTTTCTCTGCCAGTTTCATTTATAAAGTCTATTCCTGCACCTAAAGCAATAATACCAGGGCCATTTGGTGTACCACTTTCAAGTGCATCTGGATAAATAGTTGGCTGATTAGGATCAGATGAGAATGAGCCAGTTCCACCTTCTTTTATTGTTTGAAGCACTAAGCCTTCCTTTACATAAAGACCACCTGTACCCATAGGTCCAAGAAGACCCTTATGACCTGGAAAACATAAAATATCTATATTCATTCTTTCTACATCTACATCAAGAACACCTAAAGATTGTGCCCCATCCACTATATATATAATATCCTTATTAATATCTTTTATTATTTTTCCAATTGTCTCAATATCAACAATTGCTCCCATCATATTAGACATATGAGTTGTAACAACTAACCCAGTATTATCTTTAATTGCAGATTTGATGTCGTCTGGGTTTACTATACCAAGGTCGTTAGCTTTTATAATGGTAAGTTCTATAATTCCGTCATTTTTTAATTTATTTAATGGTCTTAAAATAGAATTATGCTCCATCGAAGTAGTAATAACGTGCATACCTTTTTTGCATACACCTTTTATAGCTATATTTAGTGAGTCCGTACAGTTGAATGTGAATATTGTATTCATTTCATTGGATCCACCAACAAATTTAGTTAATTTATCCCTTGTGTTGTATATTTCCCTATCCATTTTCAAAGCATAAGCATGTCCGCTCCTGCCTGGATTAGCAGCATAAACTGTAACTACTTCCATTAATTTATCGTTAACTACTTGTGGTTTAGGAAAAGTTGTTGCCCCATTATCTAAATATATCATTTAATCACCTAAGCTTCTTCTTCTATTCTCTTGTAAATAATTTTCATAAATTCATCTCTATTTTTATGAGCATTTTCAGTTATTTCAGTAACTTCTTTCTTTGTTGCTTCTACAAATTCTTCATCTTTGATACTCTTTAAGTTAATAATTACATTTTGTAGAGCAGCTTCTATTGAGCTAGCTACAAAAAGAATAGCACAGCCAACATCAGAAATAGCAATAGCTGAACAGTGGTTTGCATAAATTTCAAGATTTGATAAAACTCTAGTTCCTAGCCTAGCAGTTTCCATTGGTACTTCTAAAGCATATTTATAACCGTCTTGGATAGCTTTTGATCTTGCAGCTTTTTCTTCCTCAGTATCTTTAGGTAATTTAAAAGCAGTAAGCACTTTGTTAAATGAATTTGAGTCTTCATCTACATAAACTGCTAATTTATCAATAATTTCTTCAAATTCTGCCTTTAATTCATCTAATTCATTTTTTATCTCTTCATCTTTAGATTCAAAAGGTTCTTTTCCATAAGAAATATTTAGAGCCATAATTGCTAAAGCACTTCCAATTCCACCTACATAAGCAGCAACTGATCCTCCACCGGGATTAGGCTCAACAGTTTTACCATTCTCCAGATATTGTTTTAAAGTTAAATCGATTAATTTTGACATCTAGTCCTCCTCTAAAATATTAATTATTCTATCCAAATCATCATCATCAAAATAATTAATGATTATTTGACCACCTTTACGCTTAGTTTTAAGGTTTACTTTCGCTTCTAGCGATTCCGTTAACCTACTTTCTAAGTCTTGTATAAATATATTTATTTCCGGATTAGCTTTTCTTCTTTTATCTTTTTCAACATCTCTTATATTTATTTTCTTATTTAGAAAATCTTTTAAAGCTTTATTTCTCTCTTTTATATCTTTTATAGATAAGAGAGTTCTTCCTTGAGATGGAGTAAGATGACCGTTAATTAAATATTCCTTAGTATTATTGTCAAGATTCAGTAATCTCAAGGTGTTTGCTATGTAAGATCTGCTTTTACCTATTTTTTCTGCTACCAATTCTTGAGTTAAACCATAATCATCTATAAGAGACTTATAAGCGTATGCCTCTTCTATAGGGTTTAAATCTTCCCTTTGAATATTTTCGATTATTGATATTTCTTTAATAGTCTGGTCGCTTAAATCCTTGATAACCACTGGAATTTCCTTGATACCCGCTATTTTTGCAGCTCTATATCTTCTTTCTCCAGCAACTATTTGATATCCCTTATCTTTCTCAGTTACTAAAAGAGGCTGAATAACTCCATGCTCTTTAATAGATTTTGCAAGCTCATTTAAGGAATCCTCATCGAAATTTTTCCTTGGCTGGTCAGCTCTAGGGAAAATTTTTTCGATAGGCATAAGGGATGAATTTAAACTCTCAACATCATTAGATTCATCAGTTAATAAGGCACCTAAGCCTCTACCTAATCCTGATTTTTTAGCCATTTAAACCTACTTTCATTATTCATTCTGTTTAATTATTTCTTTAGCCAACTTTTTATAACTAATTGCACCCTTAGAATTTGGATCATGGTCTATTACACTAACTCCAAATGAGGGGGCTTCTGCAACTTTAATATTTCTTGGTATAATACTTTTGAATACCTTATCTTTAAAGTATTTTTTTACTTCCTCCACAACTTCAATAGATAGGTTATTCCTTCCATCAAACATAGATAAAACTATCCCTTCTATTGTTAGATTTGGATTAAGATTATCTACTATTAATTTATAGGAATCCATCAGTTGACTTACACCTTCTAAGGCATAAAATTCTGTTTGTATTGGAATGATAACCGAATCTGCACCCACTAAAGCATTTATACTAAGTTGACCAAGGGATGGAGGGCTATCTAGAAAAATAAAATCATAATCTTTAATGCTTTTAATTCTATTTTTCAATAAGAATTGCCTATTCTCTACCCCAACAAGTTCAACTTCTAAACCTGCTAAATCTGGTGTAGCTGGTATAATATCAACATTATCAGCACTCGATTTTCTTATAACCTTCTCAGCTTCAACTTCATTCAAAATGAAATCGTAAACAGTTTCTTCTAGGCTATACTTATCTATCCCTAGTCCTGATGTTGCATTTCCTTGAGGATCTGTATCTATAACAAGGACTTTCTTATTTAGTTTTCCCAGTGCAGCAGCTAAATTCACAACAGTAGTTGTCTTGCCAACTCCACCCTTTTGATTGAATACACAAATCGTTTTAGTCATTTTCAACTCCAAATCCTTTATTTACTCTATTAAAGTATAGCATAGA
>CAYSPO010000079.1:0-3261 GCA_964432945.1 uncultured Peptoniphilaceae bacterium | reverse complement strand
TTTCTAAATCAGTACCTGGGGCTCTTCCTATTCCTAAATCTATTCTATTAGGATAGAGTGCTTCTAATGTTCCATACCTTTCAGCAACCTGAAAAGTAGTATGATTAGGAAGCATTACTCCTCCTGCCCCTACTCTTATATTCTTAGTTTGATTTAAAATATTTTGTATTATTAAGTCAGTAGCAGCTCCCATTACAGCCTTTGAATTATGATGCTCAGCTATCCATATTCTGTTGTATCCTTTTTCATCAGCAAATTTAGCTAGATTCGAAGTTCTATCTATCGCATCAATTATTTCTTCTCCTTTAAACCTAGGAACAAGATCTAAAATTGTAACTTTCATTATATATACACTCCCAATAAATACAATCCCCTCTAGAATGATTAAATCCATATCTAATGTAAAGGTTCAATAAGTATTTTTCTTAAAATTTATTTAACAAGCTATCTATTGCTTTAATTCCACCAAGAACAAGATTAACATTATAGCCCTTTCTTAATAAAAATGAACATGCAGCAGTCGCTGTGTTTCCACTATTGCATATAACATATATCTCTCTATCTTCTGGTAATAAATCATATTTTTCATGTAAAATTTTTACTGGTATTTTATAATAGTTTTCTTGCTTACCAATCTCATCTAAATTTTCTACATCTCTAACATCTAAGACTATTTTATCTTCTATTTCTAAGTACTCTTTCGCTCCAATAGTATTCAGTTTTTCTGCAATATTCCCAGATGTATAGAACTCTGTCATTCCCTCGCTTAAAAAACCAATTATATTGTCAAAACCAATTCTAGTTCCATGCCAATATGCAGTCTTTATAGTTTCAATGTCATTTTCTTCAGCTAATAATATAATATTTTCCTCAGAATCCAAAAATGTACCTAGAAAAGAAGTTAAGATTCCTAGATTAAGATAAATTGCTCCAGGTATATGACCTCCACAATAAGCATCAACAGATCTTAAATCAATTATAATATCATCATCATTAATTTCATCATAATAGAAAGGAATTAGTTTTTCGGTCGCCCCGACAAATTTCGCTCCATTTACATTGTATTTTTCTATTTCATCAAAATATCTAGGCTTAATTCTTATTTTAGCAAATTTTTTAATAAATTCATCTTTGGAATTAATTTGTAACAAAGGGTTAGTTAACCTTTCATAACCTATAGTTGAATAAGGTCTATCCTCAATAGATGCTCCACAAGCAGATCCTGCCCCATGAGCAGGCATAAGTATAACATCGTCTCCTAAGCTGAATATTTTTTCAAAAATACTATCATATAAAAGACCAGTCATCTTTTCTAAATTTTCTTCTCCATAAAAATCCGTTCTACCTAAATCTCCCATAAATAATGAATCTCCAGAAAAGAGAATGAATGGGTTAGATCTATTACTCTCATATAAAACATATGAAAGATGACCTAAAGTATGACCTGGAGTATGTAAAGCTTTGAGCGTTAATTCACCAAACTCTAAATTATCACCATCATAAATTCTCTCCCCAAATTTATAATCTAAATCTTCGTGTCCTGATATATGAATATCTGCTCCTGTTAAAGTGCTTAATTCCAATGACCCAGAAATATAGTCTTCATTTCTATGAGTTTCAAATATATCAGTTATGATTAAACCATTTTCATTAGCAATATCTATATATATTTGAATATCTCTCATTGGATCTATTACAAAAGCCATTCCATCATCACCCACCAAATATGAGAAATGAGCTAAACCTTTACTTTCTATTTTTTGAAAAAACATAAAATCCTCCCTTAAGTAAAAAACCGATATAATTCAAGTTGGTTTAAATTTTATTTATGTAAATTGTATACCCTTATTCCTATAACCTTAACTAATAATGTGATCAAATACTTAGTTAAATTACAATTATTTTATAAACAAAAATTTGTTTTTTAAAATATTAATTATTTTGTAAATATATTAAATAATAAGCAAGTTCTTTTATAAAGTATTATATGTTTTTTATTAAATTTAATAAAAAAATCAACTTTTATTATAGCATAGATATAATAAAGCATTCATTGGTCTTACCAATAAACGCTTACTTTATAATCTTCAACTTTTTGTAAATCTCCGAAAACATCAAGTATGCTAAGGCCATAATCATCTAGATTTTGTACTATAAATCTAGCATCTTGAATAATAATTTTACAGTCTCTATATCCAAAATAAAGTGTATCCCATAAGGCATCTAAATTGTTGGAAAAATAACTTGGAAATTTAAAAACCTTTTTCATATAGTTATACGAAATAGTTTTATTAGTAAATTCCTTACCATCTAAAATATACTCTTTCATAACTCCTCCTATTTCAGTTCTTCAAAAGTTTCATAGTGATTATCAGTATAAAAAATCAGTCCATCATTTGAATAAACGAGTCTAACAGGACCCCTATGATGTGAATATCCTTGTATTAAATCAGCTTCGTAATACTCTCTTCCCTTTTTATAAGGAAGTTTCTTTTCCCTATTACCAAACCTATCTCCTCCTATCACTAGTCCATCATTATCTTCAACTGACCACCCTATTTTATTGGCTTCATCTTTTGTAATGTAATTTGATGGAAGTTTATTATACTTTTTAATGTATTCACTGACTTCTTCCTTTTCATAATAAAAGGTATCTTCTATTATTTCTTTTGAATAAGAATTAGTTAGCTCAGTTTCTAAGGAAGAGTTATTTTCCAAGGGTAGATTGACATCATTGTTTGAACAAGCAAATAAGAATAATAAAAGTGTAAATAAAACATATTTTATTTTTTTGAAATTCATCGATTATGCTCCTGTTTAAGTTAATTTTTAATAGAATTTAAAATTATATTATTAATAGATACTTACCCTAAAACCAGTGATTATCAAACATAAGATATTAATAAATAGTATAATTATATATTAACGTTTATGTTTAACTATTAATTGCTTATAATAATCTAAACTTATATAATGATTTATGAAATATATCAATTATTAGAATAGGAAGGTATAAGATGACAACTCTAATTGGATTAAAAAGATGTAGCACATGTAAAAATATAGAAAAGCTTTTAAAAGACAAAGATATTTCTTATGAATATAGAGAAATAGACAAAGATACTCCAAGCTCTGAAGAAATAAAGTCATTAAAAGAAAAATCAGGCTTAGATCTTTTTAAATTCTTTAATTCTAGTGGTATGAAGTATAGAGAATTAAATTTAAAAGATAAAAAGAATGATATGACAGAAGAAGAAATAT
>CAYSPO010000078.1:0-3460 GCA_964432945.1 uncultured Peptoniphilaceae bacterium | reverse complement strand
TTCTTTGCCCATTAAGGCAGAGCCGTCTCCATTATTAAATATCTTTGGTGCAGGGCAGCCCATATTAAAGTCTATAAATTCAAAATCTAAGGGATTTATATAGTTATCAATTACTTCTGCTATTATATCGGGATCAGAGCCAAATATTTGAACTCCTAAGTTTTTTCCTGATTCTCTATCTAATAAGCTACTTGTATTTTCATCTTTATAGTAAAGACCTTTGGTGCTTATCATTTCTGTTACAGTTTTATCTGCTCCATTTTCCATAACTATTTCTCTAAAGGCTCTATCTGTTATCCCAGCCATAGGAGCCATATATAGTTTATTTGTTTTTATCATAAATAATTTTTAATCCTTTTAAGGTAAGTTCATTATCTATATGCTGAATATATTTACTATTCTCTAAGATTAGTCTGGTAAAGCCACCTGTTGCTATAACTTGTATATCTTCTATGTTTAATTCCATTTCTTCACTTATTCTTTCAATAAGTCCGTCTATAAGGGAGATGTAGCCTAAGACTATTCCTGATTTCAAAGATTCATTAGTTGTTTTTCCTATTACTCTTTTTGGAACTTCTAATTCAACTTTTGGAAGTCTTGAGGCTTTCATAAAGAGGGAGTTGGCTGCTGATTCTATTCCAGGCGAAATAGCTCCTCCTAGATATGTTCCTTTTTCATCTATAACATCAAAAGATATTGCTGTTCCCATATCTACTATTACAGCTGGGCCTTTGTATATTTCATAAGCTGCAACAGAATTTACTATCCTATCGGATCCGACTTCTTTAGGGTTATCATACCTGATATTTATTCCCGTTTTAGTTCCTACTCCTACTTCAAGCGGCTCAACTGAAAAGAAATTAGAGCATACTTTAGGAATTGTATGGGATAATTTAGGTACCACTGAAGAAATAATAGCACCATGTATATCTTCTGGCTTTATTGAATGGTGAGCTAAAATATTCAAAAATATCATTCCATATTCATCTGAAGTTTTGCTCGTTTCTGATGAAATTCTCCAGCTGTTGATTGGTTGGTCATCTTTATAAATTCCAAAAACTATATTTGTATTTCCTATATCTATTACAAGTAACATCTATTTTCCTTTCTTTAAGGCGTATATAAGAGGGGGTACGATTATTGCAGAAAAAATCATTTCAAAAATCATATTTACACTTGATCCAAAAACTATCACATCTACTGCTTTTCCAAGTGTCTCTATATACCTTTGTGCATAAATTATATAAATCATTCCTAAGACTAGAATACTATGTATTCCTGTTGCCCCAAGAGCTGTTATCTGGTTTACCACTAATTCTTTACTGTTTGATTTTCTTAGGTAAATAAGCATTATTAAAGATATAATCGCCAGCAAGATACCTAAGTATCTGCTGCCTTTTTCTAAAATAAATATGCTAATAGTAGCTCCTATAAGGCTTATTGACAAAAATATACTTAATATTGTTTTATATTTTTCCTCATAAGCATTTTTAAGTCCATTATATATTAATCCTGTTAAATAGCCAAAACTCACTCTTGGTAAAACTGATATAAGAGGGTTCATCATCAAAAATGATGTTGGACTTGGATGGGTGTAAGCTCTAAACATACTGATTAAACCAAAAATAAGGCCTATTACAGCTCCAAATTTTTCCCCATAAAGAATCGCTCCAATAATCACTGGTATATGCATTATTGTTATTGCGAGGGGACCTACTTGTATGAATCCTATAGTATTTGCAAGTACTATGATTATTGCCGTAAAAAGCCCTAGTATAGTGGTGTTCTTAATATTATTCATTTTTCCTCCGATCCGAGTCTTTTTTAGATCTCGGTCTATTTTTTCTTGTGTTTTCTAATTTCTTCGAGTATCTCTTCTTTATCTTGTGAAGATACAGGTAAGAGCCTTTGCTGGTCCCTTCCATTTATCTTCAAGCGAATAACGAGTTCTGATTTTCTGTCATCATAAGCCCATTGTTTTATATCTTCCCATTTGTCTGCTCTTGCCCCATAATAAATACCTTCTTCTGTTAAGATAATTGGTTCAAAGTTAACATATAAGAAGTAAAGTGCAATAGCTGTTACTATTGATTTGATATAAACGCCTTGACCCATAAAAATCATAAGTATGAGGAGTAGAGTTAGGATTAACATCATGATATTTGGCTTAGCCTTAAATTTCATTTGTTCTTTTCCTAACCCCATCCTAGTTTTTATAGTTTTAAAGCTAAGATAAAGAACGAAGGCAAGCATCAGCGTATAAATTATTTTAGTTGTATCAGTTACCATTTCGTTCTCATCTCCTAGTTTTCTTCTTGTTCGTTATTATTTTCTTCTTGTTCGTGGTCAATATCTGGTGTAGATTTTTCAAGGCTTTCTCTAACTTCTTCTTTTGCCTCATATTCATTTACTATTATCCCTCTTTGTTCTAAAAGGTTATAGTTAATTATATTTTCAGCTCCAATATTTTTAGGGTCTTCTGAAGTATTATACATATGGAATATTTCTTCAAATTCATCTGAATTTAAAGTTTCCTTTTCTAATAACTCTTGAGTTAAGTTATGAAGTAAAGCTAGATTATCGTCAACTATATCTTTAGCTTTATTATAGGCTTCATCAATCATCTTCTTAACTTCTTGGTCAATAGTATAGGCAACTTCTTCAGAGTAAGCCTTTGCCTTACCGATATGGTCTCCTAAGAATACATTGTCATCATCTGAATCATAGTTTATTGGTCCAAGAGTTTCGCTCATACCAAATTTAGTTATCATATATCTAGCTAGTTGAGTCGCTCTTTCGATATCATTAGATGCTCCTGAAGAAATATCTGTAAGAATAACTTCTTCTGCTGCTCTTCCTCCTAGAAGGATAGCTAACCTATCAAGTAGACCTTTCTTTGAGTAGTAACTGTTTTCTTCTTCTGGAATATATGCAGTAAATCCACCAGCTCTTCCTCTTGGAATAATTGTAATCATATGAACTGGATCTGAGTTTGCCATAAGCCTTGAGACTATTGCATGACCAGCTTCATGGTAGGCTGTTATTATTCTTTCTTTTTCAATAACAACCTTAGATTTTTTCTCAGGTCCTGCTACAACTTTAATTGCAGCTTCTTCTATAATTGTTCTTGTAATAGCTTTTTTGTTTTCTCTTGCAGTTAAAAGTGCTGCTTCATTAGTTAAATTTTCAAGATCAGCTGGAGTAAATCCTGCTGTTGTTTTTGCAACTGCTTCTAGGTCAACATCATCTGCAAGTTTTTTATTCCTTGTGTGTACCTTTAGAATTTCTTCTCTACCTTTTACATCTGGTAGACCAACAAAGATATTTCTATCAAATCTACCTGGTCTTAATAAAGCTGGATCTAAGATATCGGCTCTGTTTGTTGCTGCCATGATTATTACACCTTCGTTGGTATCGAAACCGTCCATTTCAACAAGAAGTTGGTTAAGAGTTTGCTCTC
>CAYSPO010000077.1:0-3520 GCA_964432945.1 uncultured Peptoniphilaceae bacterium | reverse complement strand
GTGGGTCAAAGTCATTCCATGAATTAACTATCTTTGTCATTTCTTCCTCCTAATTATTTAAGTATTAAAATAAGTTATCTTAAACTGTTTGAATACGTTTTCCAAATAGTTTAACTTTTGCATTGATAAATAATTTCTTATTTACTGTTTGTTCTTATTAATGCAATATGCGTGCCAAGTTACATATCGTCTATATTAAGGGATTTTGTGATTTCCTAAAAATTTAATAATTATCATAGCAAAAAATTATTTGACAAAAGGAAAATAATTTTGCACCAATATGGCAATCGATTTTATATAAATAGTTGAAATATAAAGTATTTTTATCAGTTATATAAATAGATTTTTATATCTTTTTATAAATTTTATAACTATAGAAAAATATTATTCAGATAAATTAACGATAAAAAAATTAAATGAGGAATAAATGCTAAGCTGTTTTCATAAAAATATAAACCTAGCATATATTCCTCTTTGTTTTTCTTTTAGACCATTTGTTAATTACCAATATATATGATGTAAACTAAAAATTAATTATCTAATATCAATTCCATACTTTTTTATTCTATAATCTAATGTCTGTCTACTTAAACCTAGCTCTTTCGCTGTACTAGAAACATTAAACTCATTCTTTTTTAATTTTTCATAAATAATCTTAGATTCTATTTCTTTCATTGCTTCATCTATATCATTAATATTTCCAGCATTATATCTAGTGGGCACTTTTTTATCACTATGTTTATGTTCTACAGCTTCTACTAAAAATACTGGTAAATTAGTAGATTGTATATAATCTTCTGTCTCCATTATTATACAATGTTCTATATTATGTTCAAATTCTCTTACATTTCCTGGCCAGTTATAAGATTCAAATATTTCTATTGTCTTATCATCTAAACCTTTTATAGACTTATTATATTTTCTATTGTACTTATTAATAAAAAACTCAGCTAACACAGGTATATCATCTAATCTTTCTCTTAAAGGAGGTATTTTTATAGTTATAGCTCCTAATCTATAATATAAATCTCTTCTTAAAATTCCATCTTCTATAGCTTTTATTGGGTGAGCATTAGTTGTAGAAATTATACGTGTTTCTATATTCCTTTCCTTGTTCTCTCCTACACGTCTTATTTTACCTGTTTCTATTGCCCTTAGTATTTTAGCTTGTAGGTTCATACTCATAGAGTTAAGTTCATCTAAAAATAAAGTTCCTTGATCCGCTTCTTCAAAAAGACCTGCTTTATTTACAGCGCCAGTATAAGCTCCAGATACGGTTCCAAATAATAGGGACTCAAGAAGATTCTCAGGTATAGCAGCACAATTAAGTGAAACAAATCCTCCGCTAGCTCCACTCTCGTGATGCATACTCTGTGCATATAACTCCTTACCAGTACCTGTTTCACCGTAAATCAAAATATTTGTATTAGCTCTAGCAGCTGATTTTGCCATTTCTATTGTTTCTTGTAACTTTTTATTTTTACCTATTATATCGTCAAACCTATAATGTGTGTCATTATTAGAATATTTTCCATCTTTTCCATACTTAGAATAATAGGAGCGATAAATCTTCATCATTTCCTCATATTTCGTTATATCTTTTGTAACTGTAATTACTCCTTCTATTCTATTTTTATGTACTAAAGGATAAGAAGAACTAATAGTCATAATATTTTTTCCTGTATTAGTAACATAGTCTTGATACATATCTTTAACCACTTTACCAGTGCTAAGGCATTTTAATGTTGAACTAGAACAGTTATTAGCTTTATATACTTCCGAGAACTTACCTCCTATAACCTCATGTCTATTAATTTCATCTAGGGCTTCTGTTGCCTTGTTAATTAAAATGATATTTTCTTTTTTATCAACTACAATAATACAATCATCTAAAAGATCAAACATTTGTACATAGGCATTTTCAAATATCATGTTCTTAATATATATTTCATTCATATTATCCCCCCTCTATTCAAAATATCAACTTTTCATAATAATTGTAATTCCATTGATTCTTTAATAATGTAAATTTAGATCAAATTAAATATTCCTTTTTCTATTTTAATTAGTAATATGGATATATAATTTTTTATTATTTCGAAAATATATTATTATTTATAAGTAAGCCAATCTCCTCATTTGAGAATTATATTTGAAATTTACTATTCAAATTCAAAAGTTCTATAGTGTAAAAGATAAATTTTATTAAATATAACTATGGTATCGATTTCAAAGCGATTAACTATATCTTATTAGCTTCAATTTATTTAGTTTATTAGTAATGAAATAAAATTGAATTAACAAAGAATTATTATATATATAATTACTCTACTCTGATAAGTATACTATGTATAGTAAAACATTATCGGTTTTAATAACTCTATATTAGTAATATTCTATCATTTTTTAAAATTACAAATCAAGCACTATAAAAAATTGCAATGAATAATAATAAAAATCATTTATATTGATTTAATTTTTTATATGAAATTGTTTTCTCTTACTAGTATCTTATTATAGTATCAATTAAATTTCAATTCTATATTTAAACTAACTTTTAAAAAATAATGAACTTATAGTTTTATTATAAATGAAAAAAAGCAAGATAAATTACCTTGCTTTTCATATTCTTAATCTTATAATTGACTAGCTGGAGTATTAGTAAAAGTATTCCATTTTGATAAATCGCCTGTTTCATAACCTAATTTATACCATCTAGTTCTCTGATCACTAGTTCCATGTGTAAAAGACTCTGGTACAACATATCCTTGTCGAGTTTCTTGAATAGTATCATCTCCGATTGACCAAGCTGCATTAATAGCTCCGTCAATATCTCCAGGATCAAGATAGCCTTTTTCTTCTTGATATCTAGCAACCACTCCTGCTAAATAATCTGCCTGTAATTCTAATCTAACCGTTAATTCATTTGCTTCTTTTTTAGAAGCTCTTGCCCTAGCTTCATCTACTTTACCTAAAACACCTGTAACTTTCTGAACATGATGGGCAACTTCGTGAGATATAACGTAAGATAAAATAAAGTCATCATCTTTAGCTCCAAAATCTCTTACTAAAGTTCTATAAAATTCTAAGTCCATATATATTTGCTCATCGGCTGAACAATAAAATGGTCCCATACCTGATTGACCAGTTCCGCAGCCAGTTTGTATTGTATCTTTATACACATTCAAAGTAGGCTCTCTATATGCAATTCCTTCTTTACCCAAAATATCATTCCATGCATCTTCCGTATCGGCTAACACTACTGCACTATAATCATAGAGTTCCTGCTCTTCTGCAGTCATTTCTTCTTGAATATTTACTTGCTGAGTTTGATTACTTGGAAGAGCCAATCCTCCTTGCAATGCTGTAAGTGGATCTCCAGTTAATAAAAATATTAGTAAAGCTACTATTAATCCTCCGCCACCTATCATAGGCCCTCTTCCGCCACCACGTCCTCTATTTTGGATATTATCACTTTTTCTTCTATCAGAAAATTTCATAATTTCGTCCTTTCTATTAA
>CAYSPO010000076.1:0-3652 GCA_964432945.1 uncultured Peptoniphilaceae bacterium | reverse complement strand
CAAGAGAACTTGAAAAAGTCCTTTACTTTGCTTCATATGTAGTAACAGATCCTGGCGATACTGATTTATTTAAAATGCAAATCCTTAGCGAATTTGAATATTATGAAGCTAGAGAAGAGTTTGGCGGTGCATTCAAAGCTGGAATGGGCGCTGAAACAATCAAGGAAATGCTTAAGGCTATTGACTTAGACCTAGAAGCTGCTCGCCTTATGGAAGAGCTTGAGGGTGCTAAAGGACAAAAGAGAACTAGAATAACTAGGAGACTTGAGGTTGTAGAAGCATTTAGACAATCAAAGAATAGACCTGAATGGATGATCCTTGATGTTGTTCCAGTTATTCCACCAGAGCTTAGACCTATGGTTCAGCTTGATGGTGGAAGATTTGCTACATCTGACCTTAATGATTTATATAGAAGAGTTATAAATAGAAACAACAGACTTAAGAAACTTTTAGATATGGGTGCTCCTGATATCATCACTAAAAATGAAAAGCGTATGCTTCAAGAAGCAGTAGACGCTCTTATTGATAATGGCAGAAGGGGTAGAGCAGTTACTGGAGCTGGAAATAGAAACTTAAAATCTCTTTCAGATATGTTAAAAGGTAAGACTGGTAGATTTAGACAAAACCTTTTAGGAAAGAGAGTTGACTACTCTGGGCGTTCAGTAATTGTTGTAGGTCCGGAGCTTAAATTCCACCAGTGTGGTCTTCCTAAGGAAATGGCAATTGAGTTATTCAAACCTTTTGTTATGAGAAAGCTAGTTGAAGATGAAATTGCACCTAATATCAAATCAGCAAAAAAAATGGTAGAAAGAAAAAGTCCGAAAGTTTGGGATGCTTTAGAAAAAGTAATAAAGGATCACCCTGTATTACTTAACAGAGCCCCTACCTTACACAGACTAGGTATTCAAGCCTTTGAGCCAATACTAGTAGATGGTAGAGCGATTAAACTTCATCCGTTATCTTGTACAGCTTATAATGCTGACTTTGACGGTGACCAAATGGCTGTGCATTTACCTTTATCTACAGAAGCTCAAGCTGAATCTAGACTTCTTATGATGTCTACTAACAATATTCTTGCAACTAAAGATGGTAAAGCTATTGCAGTTCCTTCTCAAGACATGGTACTTGGAGTTTATTATTTAACAACTATGCTTGATGGAGAAAAAGGCGAAGGAAAGATATTCTCTGATTACGATGAATTAATAAAAGCATATCTTTGTGATGAAGTTACGCTTCATGCAAAAGTTGCTATGAGAATAAGACTTGACGACGAAGATCAAGGAAAGATAGTTAAGTCTTCAGTTGGAAGATTTATATTTAACTCAAATGTTCCTCAAGATTTAGGTTTCGTTAATAGAGAAGAAGATAAATATTCACTTGAAATAGATAGGCAAGTAGATAAAAAGACACTTGGAAAAATAGTTGATAAGTGCTTTAAAAAACATG
Organism: uncultured Peptoniphilaceae bacterium; assembly: GCA_964432945.1. Taxonomy (GTDB): domain Bacteria; phylum Bacillota; class Clostridia; order Tissierellales; family Peptoniphilaceae; genus CAYSPO01. Next base: position 2,206 of record CAYSPO010000076.1, on the reverse strand, counting down.
GAAATATTATAACTGCAGATGTCCTTGATAATCTTAAAAATATGGGCTTTGAATATTCAACTAAAGGTGCCTTAAGTATTTCTATTTCAGACGTACAAGTCCCTGCTAAGAAACATGAAATAATTGAAGAAGCACAAGAACAAGTTAATGAATACGAAAAACTATTCAGAAGAGGTATTCTTGTTGATGAAGAAAGATATAACAATGTAATAAAGATTTGGGAAAAAGCTACTGAAGACGTTACAGAAGTTCTTATGGAAAACTTGGATCCTAGAAACAACATTGCTATCTTTGCAAACTCTGGAGCGAGAGGTTCGAAAAAGCAAATCAGACAGTTAGCTGGTATGCGTGGACTTATGTCAGCAGCATCTGGTAGAACAATAGAGGTTCCTATCACTGCAAACTTTAGAGAAGGTCTTTCTGTGCAAGAGTTCTTTATCTCTACTCACGGATCTAGAAAGGGACTTTCAGATACAGCTTTAAGAACAGCAGACTCTGGTTATTTAACAAGAAGACTTGTTGATGTATCTCAAGATGTTATTGTTAATATAGATGATTGTGGAACTGATGGCTATCTAGTAGCAAAAGATATATATTCAGGTAATAATATTGTAGATAAGATGATTGACAGAATTGTTGGAAGATATGCTTTTGAAGATATCCTTAATCCAAATACTGGAGAGATTATTGTTCATAAGAATGAGATGATTACCGATGAGATTGCTCATGAACTTGAATCTAATGGAATCAAAGAAGTTAAATTTAGATCAGTTCTAGAATGTAAAGCAACACACGGTGTTTGCTCTAAGTGTTATGGGAAAAATCTTGCTACTGGATATCCAGTAGATATTGGTGAGGCTGTTGGTATTATTGCAGCTCAATCAATTGGTGAGCCAGGTACTCAGCTTACAATGAGAACATTCCACTCTGGTGGGGTTGCTGGTACAGGGATTACTCAAGGTCTTCCAAGAATTGAAGAGCTTTTTGAAGCTAGAAAACCAAAAGGTCTTGCTCATATAACTGAAGTTTCAGGTAGAGTTCACTTGATTGATAATGAAAAGAAAGTGGACGTATCAGTAACTGATGATGAAGGAAATGAAACAGTTTACTCTATTCCTTATGGATCAACTTTCGTAGTAAGAGAAGGAGACCATGTTGAGCCAGGTGATGTATTAACAGCTGGATCAATAAATCCTCATGATATTATGAATGTACTAGGGGTAACTGGAGTTCAAAATTATATCATGAGCGAGGTTCTTCAAGTTTACCGTCAACAAGGGGTAGACATTGACTATAAGCATATTGAAATTATTATTAAACAAATGCTTAGCAAGGTTGAAGTCGAAGAGTCTGGAGACTCAGACTTACTTCCAGGCTCAATGATTAACTATAGAGAATTTGAAAACATCAACAAAGATTTAGAGAGCCAAGGAAAAAAACCAGCTACTGGTAACAGGACATTACTTGGTATAACTAAGGCATCTTTAGCAACAGACTCATTCCTATCAGCAGCATCATTCCAAGAAACAACAAGAGTTCTTACTGAATCTGCTATTGAAGGAAAAGAAGATAGGCTAAGAGGTATTAAAGAAAATGTTATTATTGGTAAATTAATTCCTGCAGGAACTGGTATTAGAAAATACAATAATATTACAATAGATTATGATGGAAAAGAAGAAGATGACAAGAGAATTGAAGAGAAATTAAGGGAGAGCCTAATCTTCGATGAAGAAGCATCTGAAAAAGCCGAAAAAGAAACTACAAAATCATAGCTAAAGCACTAGAAAAACCCTTGTTAATGCTCTCAAAGCATTTGACATTGGGTTTTTCTGGTGGTAGAATGGATAAGGATTATTTTAAAATAGTCCGTTATTAGCTATGCGCTTTTTAGTTAATATATTTATTAAAAAATTAGGAGGTGAATTAATGCCAACGATAAACCAATTGATTAGAAAAGGTAGACAAAGAAATAAGAAAAAATCTGAATCTCCTGCCTTAAGCTATAACTACAACTCAATAAAAGGAAGACAAACAAAAAATGAATCTCCACAAAAAAGAGGTGTATGTACAGCTGTAAGAACTGTAACTCCTAGGAAACCTAACTCAGCTTTAAGAAAAGTTGCTAGGGTAAGATTAACTAACCAAATGGAAGTTACTGCTTACATTCCAGGAATTGGACATAACCTACAAGAACACAGTGTTGTTC
>CAYSPO010000075.1:0-3814 GCA_964432945.1 uncultured Peptoniphilaceae bacterium | reverse complement strand
AGTTAAGAGAAAAAGTTGGTATAATGTTTGGTAATCCTGAAACTACTACAGGGGGGAGAGCACTTAAATTTTATTCTAGCGTTAGACTCGATATAAGAAGAATTGATTCAATAAAAAGTAGCGATCAAATAGTAGGGAATAGGACTAGAGTTAAAATAGTTAAAAATAAGGTAGCTCCACCTTTCAAAAATGTAGAGTTCGATATTATGTATGGAACAGGTATTTCAAAATCTGGAGTTCTTTTAGATACTGCTGTTGACTTAGATATAGTGGATAAAGCTGGTTCTTGGTATAGTTATAATGGAGAAAGACTAGGTCAAGGACGAGAAAATATAAAACAAATTTTAGAAGAAAATAAAGAACTATTTAATGAAATAGATCAACTAGTAAGACAAACTTCAGGCTTTGGAGACTCAGAAGTCGCTGATAATACTGAAGTAGTAGAAGAAGATATAGTAGAAGAATAAGATTAAGAAAGAGCATATAAAATTGTTTTACATAATAATTTTATATGCTCTTTTTTTTGTTACCTTGACTTTATTATGTAATAAAGATAAAATTAGAATACAGGAATTTACCTGTCTAAAACTATTTAAAATTAATTGAAGTTTGAAAATTTAATATTGGAGGTGAGCACTATAGGCGATCTAAATATACTCATCATTATTGTTATATCATTAATTGCTATTGTAATTTCCTTTTTCTTAGGATATTTATATAGAAAAAATATTGCAGAAGAAAAAATAGGTAATGCTGAAGGTTTAGCGAATCAAATCTTAGATGAAGCTAACAGAAATGCAGATAACTATAAAAGAGAAGCAATATTGGAGGCAAAAGAAGAGGTTCATAAACTAAGAACTGAACAAGATGAAGAATCTAAAGAAAGAAACGCAGAGCTACAAAAGAAAGAAGATAGAGTTGCAAAAAGAGAACTCATACTAGAAAAACGTTCTGTTGGTCTTGATGATAGAGAATCAACTTTAAATTTAAAAATTAATGAAGTGTATGACAAAGAGAAAAAGATTGATGAACTTATTGTAGAACAAAAAGACTTAGTGGCAGAAAGACAACTTGAATTAAGTAGAGTGGCTGAATTGACCAAAGAAGAAGCTCAAGAAATAATCCTTAACGAGGTAAAAGACAAAACTACCCATGAAGCAGCAATGATTATTAGAGAAGCTGAATCTAAAGCAACAGATGAAGCTGAAGCTATTGCTCGTGAAATTATTGGAACAGCAATTCAACGATATGCTGCAGACCATGTTGCAGAAACTACCGTTAGTGTAGTTAATTTACCAAATGACGATATGAAAGGCAGAATTATTGGTAGGGAAGGTAGGAATATAAGAGCCTTTGAATCCCTAACAGGTATTGATTTAATTATTGATGATACCCCTGAAGCTGTTGTATTATCAGGATTTGATCCTATAAGAAGAGAAATTGCGAGAATTTCTCTAGAAAAACTTATTATTGATGGAAGAATTCATCCAACAAGAATTGAAGAAATGATAGAAAAGTCTAAAGAAGAAGTTCAAGCTGAAATAAAAAGAGCTGGTGATGATGCCTTAGATGAAGTTGGAATCTATAATATCAATAAAGAGCTAGTAAACTTACTTGGTAGGCTTAAATATAGAACAAGCTATGGTCAAAATGTTCTTAGACACAGTATAGAAGTCGCGACTATTGCTGCTATGATTGCCGAAGACTTAGGTGCAGACGCTAAAATTGCTAAACGTGGAGGTTTATTACATGATATTGGTAAAGCAGTAACTCATGAACTAGAAGGTCCTCATGTTGAGCTTGGAGTTAGAATGGCGAGAAAATATAAAGAAAACGAAGAAGTTATTCATTGTATTGAATCCCATCATGGAGACACAGAACCTAAGACTATCGAAGCTGTCATAGTACAAGCAGCAGATGCTATATCTGCAGCAAGACCTGGAGCTAGAAGAGAATCTGTTGAGAATTATATCAAGAGATTAGAAAACCTAGAACAGATAGCAAATTCATTTGAGGGAATCGAAAATTCTTATGCAATACAAGCTGGTAGAGAAATTAGAGTAATGGTTAAACCTGATCAAATCAATGAAGATCAAATGACTATTAAAGCTAGACAAATTGCCGAGAAGATTCAATCAGAATTAGAATATCCGGGACAAATAAAAATAAATGTTATAAGAGAAACAAGATCTATAGATTACGCAAAATAAAAATTATGAGGGGTAAAAAACCCCTCAGTTTTTTTATTTCATGTTTTTTTAGTTTTTATGGATATACAGTTTGACAAAGAGATAGAGGTGGTATAAAATAAAGATAAATTTTATTGCACAAAATAATAATTTTGTGCAATATTACTATTAAAAAATAGAAAGGAGTAAACATATGAATGATTACCCTAGAATTCTCAAAGAATTCTTAAGTTACATGAAAACTATTAAAGGTGCATCCGATTTGACTGCTAAAGAATATGGTTATGATATCTCTACCTACCTAAAGTTTATAAAAGTAATTATGAACAACGAAATTCCAAATGAAGAAAATTTATCTAAAACAACTTTTAAATCAAGCGATATTTCGCTCTTAGAGAGCGTTTCTGTGCATGACCTATACTCTTATCTATCTTATTTGGATAGCGCCTGTAATAACAACGCAAGGACGCGTTCGAGGAAAATCTCCTCTATCAGGACTTTTTACGACTATTTATTCAATAAAACTAACCAAATTAGCTCCAACCCTGCTTTAAAGCTAGAAACACCTAGAATATCTCATACTGAGCCTGTATATTTAACTTTAAGCGAAGCCTCTAACCTACTTAGTGTTATATTAGAGGAAAAAAATGACTTTATTCGTACTAGAGATTATGCTATGGTTACCTTATTTTTGAATCTTGGTCTTCGTTTAGGTGAACTTAGAGCCATTAATATAGAGCATATTAAAGATGGAAAATTAGTTATACATGGTAAAGGAAATAAAGAAAGAACAGTATTCCTTAACGACTCATGTACTTATGCTATTAACTCTTATATTGTGATTCGTCCTAAAATAGAAAATGAAACCGCCCTATTTTTAAGTGAAAGAAATCAAAGAATTAGTACACGTGCAATCCAGTATCGTGCAGAAAAGTACCTTGATAAAATAGGACTTGATACTAATGTATACTCTGTTCACAAATTAAGGCATACAGCAGCAACATTGATGTACAGGTATGGGCAAACTGATATAAGGACCTTACAATGCATTCTAGGACACGAATCAGTGTCTACAACTCAAATCTATACCCATGTAGATAACGAAATCGTTGAAAAAGCTTTATTTAAGAATCCATTAAATAAAAGTCACCATACTGATGAATAATCAGTATGGTAATTTTAATTGCTGACCTGAATTTATATTAGAATCTTTTAAGTTATTCAAAACTTTTATATTAAAAATATATTCTCGGATATCTTCTTTATTATAATCAAAATTACCTTCTGCTATTGACCAAAGAGTTTCTCCTTGTTTTACTATTATTGTTTTCTCATTATCTACTGTGAGTGCATTTGCACTAAGGGAAAATATACTTATTAAACTAAATAATACAACCAATAAAAATACAGAAAATCTAAACTTGTTTTTTACTTTATATTTCATTACATCCTCCAGAAAGAAATTACGGTGTTCGAACACTATTTAGAACAAGTGTACTAGAACGGATGTGCATTGTCAAGAAGAAAATAAACAAGTGTTTTGTATATTGGTAATTATTATGTTAGAATATAAAATAAGCACATATATAAAATGGAGGTTAGAAATGTATAGCGATTTGAATGAA
>CAYSPO010000074.1:0-3950 GCA_964432945.1 uncultured Peptoniphilaceae bacterium | reverse complement strand
TTTTAATGAATATTAATACAGAAGATATTCAATATTTAGCTTTAATTCTGGTATATACATCAGGAATTATTTTATTTTATTTATTTGTTGCAGGATATCTTAATCGATTAACTTATAAAGATAAGGAGAAAGAGAGACAAGCTAATGTTGAATATTAAAAATATTATTAATAAAATTACTTTTATAATTACAGTTTTAGCTCTCTTTTTTATATCCGTATCGGAAAATACTATAAATGCTAAAGAAAAAGATTTAGCTACTTCAAATGAATTAATTTCTTTAAATTATCACCGTGTTCGAAAAGAGAATTTTATTGAAAAAACATTAAATATAATTTCTGTTAATAAAGAACTAGATGTTTATTCTGTTTCAACTGATACTTTTGAATCTCAAATTTTATACTTAAAAAATAAAGGTGCAAATTTTTTAACTTTAGATGAAGTGATTGAAGGTATAGAAAATAACTCATTTCCAGCCAAGAGTGTTTGGATAAATTTTGATGATATGGATATTTCAATCTATAAAAATGCTCAACCCATTCTAGAGAAATATCAAGTACCAGCTACAGGATTTGTAATTACCGGACAAATCGGTGCAAATAACTTTAATAATCTAAAATTAATGAATGAAACAGAGTTACAATCTTTATCTAATTCAGGTTTATGGGATTTTGCTAGTCATACTAATGATTTACATTATTTATACTCAAATGGACAAACTGCCTTAGTAACTGCAGAGCCAGATATAATTGCAAATGATATTCAAAAAGGACAAGAGAAGTTAAAAGATCTTTTTGGAAAAAATTATCCAGTAATTGCTCATCCTTATGGAATTTCTAATGATAAAGTTCAAGATATTTTAGAAAAAAATGGTATTCAATATGGTTTTACTTTAGAAGATAAATTAATTTCAAGTAAAGAATATAATCCTTATTACTTACCAAGAATTCTAGTTACAGAAGATGCATTTCAGCGGTATGTAAACACCTGGGAGGATTTTAAAAATGATAAGTAATGATTTTAAAAAAATAAGTCAAAATGTTGCTTTACTAAGTTTGTTACTACTTTGCACTTACTACTTATTAGTAATGTATAGTACTCGTCCTGGGGTAGATGATATCCAATTTTTAGTTATTGATTTATTCTTGAAACTTTTTCAAGGCTCATGGTTGTTAATACTAGTTTATAGCCAAGTAACTTCTAATCTTGATAATAAAGATGTACCTTTTAAGAGGCTATTTATACACTTAAGATCTCATTTACTTATATTTATTTTAGCTATTATTCTACTAAAAATATCTAATCCAAATTTTTCTTTATATCAAGAATTTTCTAATCATTCATTATCTACTACAAAACAACTTATAAGTATATTCATTATCTCTCTTTTGATGACTTTTCTAGATTTTATTACTAATCAATTTAAACTATCTATGTTTAATAAAAAGTCTATGGTAATTTTTAGCTTTTTAATTAGCTTTATTTATCTATTGAATTTGAAATATACAATACTACAATTTACTTTTCTTGAAAATGATTTTTTTAACTCTTTATATATGATTAATATTCTTTTCTGGTTCTACTTTTTCTGTTTAGCTAAATGGGTAGCACATAATTTAGAAGCTATACTTAATTTCTTAAACAATTATATAGTTATAGTATACTTTTTATTTTTAGGAAGCTTTATACTAATTATATATCTTGAATTCAAATTAATGACTATAAGCCCATTTTTAAATCCATTATATTTGGTTGTCTATACAACGTTATTTGGCCTAGTATTAAATGCAGCTAGAATTTTTATAGATAAAGATTCTATGTTAATAGGTATACTTAGTGAAAGAATTTATATTATTTCAATAAGTATTCCTATCACAGCACAAATATTTAAAACAATATATAACAATTATTTTGATTCAACCTTTCTATTTATTATAATTGGTACTTTTTTTACCCTATCTTCAGCTACTGGGTTTGCAATATTTTTGAAACCTTTAAAGAAATTTAAATCGTAATAAAGGTTATATTCAAAAATTGAGGGATATAATATGAAATTAATAGAATTTGGAAAAACGATAAAAATGATTCGCACTTCTAAGAAAATGACACAAGAAACATTAGCTGGTGGAATAAATTCTCGATCAGCATTATCAAAATTTGAGAAGGGACAAAAAACTGTATATTTAGATACTTTTCTAGCTTATTTGTATAAACTAGATATAAGTTTTGATGAATTTATATTTATTCATAATAATTATATAAATCCTAATGAAGATCAATTATATACGGAACTTCTACAACATTTCGCAGTTAACCAAACAACTATTCCAGACGAATTAAAAAGAAAAATTGACCTGTACTCTAATACTCAAAATGAAAATCCTTATATCAATATCTTTACTCAGTACTATAATCAAATTATAGTATCTGATAAAGATAATCAAAATTTTTTTTTCAAAAAAAGACAACTAGCTGAAAAACTGTGGCTAGTGGTTAGAGAGTTAGATCAATGGTACATCAGAGAGATTAAGTTACTGATTTTAATTGTTGTCTATTTACCTACAACAGAAGTTAATTATATAACTAATCAATTGCTACACAGGTTAAAAGATTATCAAAATCATGCATTATATAATAATCTGTTTATAGCTTTTAATTTAAATTTATCACTTAAATTAATTAGAAATGGTAATTTAGAAGAAGCTAAAAAGGTAATTGAAAAAGCTCAAAAAGTAATTCCCTATACAATGCGAGCAGATTATGAAGCTATTAATAAAATTAGATATGGAGTAAGTAGCTTTAATAAAGATCAGATTTATGAAGGATTAGTAATACTTACTCAGTTGGGAAATGAGTGCCTTTTATCAGGAGTTATTATCGAAATTATTCATTTTTATCCAGAATATTACTTCCAAAATAGACAAGAGCTCTTAAAAGATGATACTGAATTAATTATTGAGCGACTTAAAGATGACTATTTAATGTTTATATAAACTTAATATTTAAGGAATAAGTAAGAAAAACGGATTGTCTCAACAATCCGTTACCCAAACAATCTGTTACATGAAACGGTCAGTTTTAGTTTTTCTACTGCCTTACTAGCTAAAGTAAGAGGTGGCTTTTTTGTATAATTTAATCCTTATCATCTTTGAGGTTTAGGGCAGCTAAAATCAGCATATCTAGCCACATTAAAAAGACCATTTGTTTCCTGGTAATCGCAAATGGGTAGAAAGTAACTATAAATAGAAAAATAAATCCCTTACAACATTAAAATGCTTAAGGAACGATAAGTATAAATTGAAAAGGTAAAATCCAACAATGAAAGCACTTGATTAGCTATGAAGTACATTCATTCTGATTAGTTCAATTTTTTTCTAAGGTACTTAGCCATTTTATTTACAAAATTTTTAATCGGTAGCAATAATCTACCTGTTATCATTCCAAATAAGGAGCTGAATCAATAATAACAGATAAATCTGCTGTGGTTATATAATGCATGACATTTTCCATTCTTTAACTTTAATTTTATAAGACATATTTCATTTATAGACGCTGTATGGATTCTATCTAACTATTCTAAAATCGCTCTGTCAACGCCTAATGAATATGAGAATAGTAATTTTTTCTTAAATTAAGTCTAAAATATCCGTAATTTGTTGTTTGAATACAACGTTAGTGTCTTCTTCAACGGCCATTAACCCTAAGTTCTGCACTTTATTCATTAACATCTTTTTATTATCTTGATTTCTAGATTTTAATAATATTCCTGGTATAAATTATTGTATTCAAAAGTAAAGGAAATATTATCTTTTCTATTAAAAAGGTAATATACACTCTCTTTTTCTATTTTCCATAGAATCTTCCTAAACTATAATTTTGGTTGGTTTTGTTTTTGAGCTTCTTGTTGCTCTGTTTTTGTAAGCTTTTTCTTTTTCTTTTTCTTAAACATAT
>CAYSPO010000073.1:0-4029 GCA_964432945.1 uncultured Peptoniphilaceae bacterium | reverse complement strand
CTAAAGAGAAAGATGTAGATGTAGTAATTTGTGAAATTGGTGGAACAGTTGGAGATATCGAAGGTCAACCTTACTTAGAAGCTATTAGACAATTGAAAAAAGAAATTGGAAAAGAGAATCTAATGTATATCCATGTAACTTTATTACCATATCTATCTCAATCAGAAGAGTTAAAAACTAAACCTACACAACATAGTGTTAAAGAGTTAAGAAGTATTGGTATTCAACCTGATTTATTAATTGTTAGAACAGAATATGAAATGAACGATGAATTAAAGGAAAAAATCGCTTTATTCTGTGATTTAGAAACTGAACAAGTTATAGAAAATAGCAATGCTGAATCTATATATGAAATACCACTTATGCTAGAAGCACAAAATGTTTCTCAACAAGTTGTAGATACTTTAAATCTAGGTGGACATGAACTTGAAAATGAAGAGTGGGTAAATCTTGTAAATAAAATTAAGGGAATAGAGGATGAAATTGAAATTCACTTAATCGCTAAGTATGTAGATTTAAAAGATGCTTATATTTCTCTGATTGAATCTTTAAATCACTCTGGTTTTGTTCATGGAGTTAATGTAAAAGTAATTTGGGTTGATGCAGAAGGTTTAACAGAAGAAAACTATAAAGAGACTTTATCTGGATCTAAAGGTATTATAATTCCAGCGGGTTTTGGAGATAGAGGACTTAAAGGAATGACTTGGGCATCTAAGTATGCAAGAGAAAACAAAGTTCCTTTCTTAGGAATAAGTATGGGTATGCATGCAGCTATCATAGATATACTAAGAAATGAAAAGTCTATGGAAGTTACACCAGAAAATAAATTTACTAGCCATGATAAAGATGCAATTTATGCTCCTAGAGAAGAAGCAAATGCAGATGATAGAAGACTTGGAATTACTCCATGTAAATTATGTGATGATAGTAAGATTAGAAATATTTATGATAATGAAATAATCTATGAAAGACATAGAAATAAATATGAATTTAATTTTAAATTTGCTGATGAATTAGAGAGTGCAGGAGTTACTCTTTCTGGGTTAAGCCCTGATGATAAATACCTAGAAGCTATGGAAATTGAAGAGCATCCATGGTATATAGGCGTTCAATATCACCCTGAATTTATATCAAGACCAACAAAACCACATCCACTTATTACTGATTTTGTTAAAGCAGTAATTGAAGCAAAGGGAAAATAGAAAGGGGTATTTATGAAACTTTTTATTGATACAGCAAATATTGACGAAATTAAGGAAATAGCTAGTTGGGGAGTTGTTGATGGAGTTACTACTAATCCTTCTTTAATAGCTAAAGAAGGTAGAGTTTTTGAAGAAGTTATCGAAGAAATTTCTCAAATAGTAGATGGACCTATTTCTGCAGAGGTTATATCTGAAGATGCAGAGGGAATGATTGAAGAAGCTAAAGAGCTTGTTAAAATCTCTGATAAGGTAGTTATAAAAATTCCTATGACAGCTGAAGGATTAAAGGCAACATCAATTCTTTCTGAAAAAGGAATTGATATAAATGTTACCCTTGTGTTTTCAGCAAATCAAGCACTTTTGGCAGCAAGGGCTGGGGCAAGTTATGTTAGTCCTTTCTTAGGTAGACTTGATGATATAGGTGTTGATGGAATGGATGAGCTTTCAAAAATAATTCAAATTTTTGATATTCATGGTATAGATACTGAAATTATTGCAGCTTCTATTAGAAATCCTCAACATGTTATCAAAGCTGCTGAAATTGGAGCAGATATAGCAACAATTCCTTATGGAGTTTATAAGAAAATGTTAAAACACCCACTTACAGATTCTGGTATCGACCAGTTTTTAGCTGATTGGGAAGATGTTAAGTAAGTCAATCAAAAATTCATTCACGGGCGAAGTTAGCCTTCGCCCATTCAATTTTTTTCATATAAGTAAGGAGAATAAAATATGTTAAGTAAACATGCTTTTGATTTAATTAGAGTAACAGAAGAAGCAGCAATTAGAGCGTCTAGTTTTATTGGTAAAGGTGATAAAAATGGAGCAGACCAAGCTGGCGTTGATGGAATGAGACAAATGCTAGGTCAAATGGATATTAGGGGAACTGTAGTAATAGGGGAAGGCGAAATAGACGAAGCCCCAATGCTATATATAGGAGAAGAAGTAGGATGTGGAGATGAAAACAGTATAGAAGTAGATATTGCGGTTGACCCAGTAGAAGGAACTAACCTTGTTGCAAATGCTAATAATAACTCTATTGCAGTATTAGCTATGGCACCTAAAGGTGGTTTCTTACACGCTCCGGATATGTATATGGAAAAGCTAGCAGCTGGACCGGAGGCAGTAGGATTATTAAGTTTAGATAATTCAGTTGAAGAAAATCTTAATGCTCTAGCTGAGGCAAGAGGTGTTGAAGTTAAAGATTTAGTTGTAGCAGTTCTAAATAGAGAAAGACATCAAAATATTATAGATGATATCAGAAAAGCAGGAGCTAGAATTCATCTTTACTCTGACGGTGATGTTGCAACAGCTATTGCTACAGCAACTGAAGGATCAGGAATAGATATGATTATGGGAATTGGTGGAGCGCCTGAAGGAGTTTTAGCAGCAGCTGGACTTAAAGCAATGGGTGGATTTTTCCAAGGAAGATTAACTCCAGATGGTCAAGAACAAATTGATAGATGTAAATCAATGGGAATAGAAAACGTCGATAATATTCTTGAAATGAATGATTTAGTTAGCACAGATAAATGTATTTTTGTAGCAACTGGAATAACAGAAGGAAGTTTTCTTTCAGGAGTTAAAAATTATGATGGTGAATATGAAACTAGCTCAATAATAATGGATAGTCATGCAGGTATTCGTTATATAGATGCCATTCATCCTGCACAGAGGGATAAGTAGTTAGGTGTTTAAATGTTAATTAATGAAGCAAGCCTAAAAGAGAAAAAACTCGATGATTTGAAGTCTATGGCAAAAGATCTTGGGCTTAAATCTTTTTCTTCTTATAGAAAAAGTGAGTTAATTCAAGCAATACTTGAAAATGTTGACAGTGAAGAAAATATAGGAAAAGAATTAGAAGAAGAAAAGACAGACTCAAAAGAGGCAAATAAACATACTAAAGAAGATAAGCAAAAACCAAGAAATCAAGATAAAGATGAAAGAATCTTTGCATCTGGTCTTTTAGAGATGCACCCAGATGGATATGGATTTTTAAGAACAAATAGATACAAACCAGGAGATAATGACATATATGTTTCACCTGTTCAAATTAGAAGATTTAACCTTAAAACAGGAGATTATATTGAAGGATATACCAGGGAAGCTAGGGAAAGCGAAAAATTTAGTCCACTAATATTTGTAGAAAGTGTTAATGATGATAGTCCAGAATATTCTATTAACAGATCTCAGTTTGAAGATTTAACTCCTATATATCCTGAAGAAAAACTTGTATTAGAAAAAGGTAATCAAGATTTAGCAGTTAGATTAATAGACCTTGTTGCTCCAATAGGTAGAGGTCAAAGAGGAATGATAGTAGCACCTCCGAAAACTGGTAAGACAACTCTTATAAAGTCAGTTGCCAATGCTGTAGTTAAAGCATATCCAGAGATCTATGTAATTGTACTTTTGATTGATGAAAGACCAGAAGAAGTAACTGATATCCAAAGATCAATTGTTGGTGATAAGGTTGAAATAGTTTCTTCTACTTTTGATGAGTTACCTTCTAATCACACCAGAATTTCTGAATTTGTTTTAGAAAGAGCCAAAAGGCTAGTAGAACATAAAAAAGACGTTATGATACTTATGGATAGTATAACAAGGCTTACTAGAGCTTATAATGTTACTACCCCACCATCAGGTAGAACTCTATCAGGTGGTCTTGATCCAGTTAGTTTCAATAGACCTAAGAGGTTTTTTGGAGCAGCAAGAAACATTGAGCATGGTGGTTCTTTAACTATACTTGGTACAGCTCTTGTAGATACTGGTTCAAGAATGGACGATGTTGTCTATGAGGAGTTTAAGGGTACTGGTAATATGGAAATTC
>CAYSPO010000072.1:0-4196 GCA_964432945.1 uncultured Peptoniphilaceae bacterium | reverse complement strand
TATTATAAAAAATAGAATGAATAAAAATATAAAAACTGAAATTGATATTCGAGGTAGAAATATTGAAGAAGCTAGAACAGAGTTAGATTTATATCTCGATGATGCATATATTGCAGGATTAAAAGAAGTAAGAATTATACATGGTAAGGGTACAGGTGTACTTAGAAAAGGCGTACAGGATTATTTAAAGAGCCATAGACTTATAAAATCTATTAAAGACGGCGGCTATGAAGATGGAGGTCTTGGAGTTACCTTAGCAGAAATTAGAGAGTAAGGATGATAATGTGAAGATTTCCTTAGTAGGAATAAATGCCAGATACACGCACTCAAATTTGGCTATAAAATACCTATATGAAGAAGTCAAAGATATTACAGATTGTAAAATCTTTGACTTCACTATTAATGATCAGAAAGAATCTATAATCTACAAACTCATAGATGGAAAATTTGACTATATATGTTTTTCTACATATATATGGAATAGTGAACTTGTAAAAGAATTAGTTAGAGATTTAAAAACTATTAATGAAAACCTAAAAATTATTTTAGGAGGTCCAGAAGTATCCTTTGAATCAGAAGAATTCCTAATGGAAAGTGGGGCTGACTATCTAATAGTTGGAGAAGGAGAAGAAGTTTTTAGAAAACTAATTGAGAGCTTTATAAATCAAGATGAAAAAGTTATTGAATCTGTCCTTATAAATAAAGATGGAAAGATATTAGGAGATAACACATACGCAGTTAGTGAGAAGATACCTTGTATATACAAGGACGATACATATATAGAAAAGCATAAGTATGTATATTATGAAGCCTCTAGAGGTTGTCCTTATAACTGTACCTTTTGTTTATCATCCTGCAAGAAAAGCATAAGATTTAAAGATTTAGACTTGGTAAAAAAAGAACTTAAAACCTTTCTAGAAGAAAAAGTTGATATAGTAAAATTTATAGATAGAAGTTTTAACTATAATCCTAATCAAAAAGAAATTATAAGATTTTTGAAGAATAATGATAATGGGCATACTACTTTTCACCTAGAGCTCCACCCCTCTCTTATAGATGATGAATTTATAGAAATGATAAAGTCTTCAAGATCAGATTTATTTCAATTTGAAATAGGTCTTCAAACAACTAATGAAGATACTGCCAGAGAAATTCAAAGAGCAGGAAAATTTGATGATATAAAACATGTTTGTAAAAAGTTAGCTCAATCAAAAGCTCATATGCATATGGATTTAATAGTAGGGTTACCTTATGAAGATAAGAAGTCTTTTAAAAAATCGTTTAATGATTTATATACGATTAGACCAGAGAAGATACAAATGGGATTTCTTAAACTCCTAAAGGGATCTAAGTTGAGAAATTACGAAGATAAATATAATTATAAGTATTTTTATAATGCTCCGTATGAGGTTATCTCCAATACTTGGATTAATTATGATGAAATTATAGAATTAAAGGGTATAGAAAATATAGTTGATCGATACTACAATGAGGGATATTTTTCACAGACTATAAATTATATTATAGATAAATATTATCCAAGCCCTTGGGACTTTTTTGATGCAATGGCTAAATATTGGAAAGAAAAAGATATTTTATATACAAGCTTATCTAGAATTGACCTCTATAATATTTTAGCTGAATTTGTAAAACAAAATTGGGACAAAAATTATATTTATGAACTACTAATCTTTGATTATTATAATAACGGCAATAACAGATCTGTGAAGTTTATTTTAAATGACTATCATAAAAAATATGATAATAAAACCCTTGTAGATTTAATTAAAAAAAATGATGCCTATATTAGCTCCTTAAATTTAGATTCCAATAGTCTTTTGAAAAAATCTAATGTAGAAATATTTAATGTAGATAATTCTCTAAGAGCAAGCGAAAAAAGTTACTATCATTTCTTTGTAAAAGAAGATAGGCAAATTATTCATTTTACAGTTGGAGGTAATTAATGTTAGATGATTTTTTATATGTGCATAAAAAAGCACTTGAAAAGACAAAAGGAAATTTTAAAGCCATTCCGTTACTATGGATACATTTAATTGTATATACTTTGATATTTGTAGTTATTCTGGGAAATCTTGGCGTTTTATTAAGAGGAACAGGATACTTAGGTGGTATATTATATACCATATTAAGAGCGATGGTGTTTTCTCATCTTTTATATACTTTAGATAGTTTAGTCAATTATAACAAAATACACTGGAAAGATTTAAAGGAAGGTTTTACTAAATACCTTTCGCCATCTATAACTATATTTTTTGCTTATTATATATTAGAACTTTTAGCAAATATTTTGTTATCTAACATAAGAGGAATAAGTCCGTTAATAAATTTATTAGTTAAGCTAGGATTTTTCATAAGTTTTGCTGCTGCAGCTGAATATATTTATATAGGGGGGACATACAGTTATGATTCCCTTATCCAAAGCACAAAGCTTGCAAGTGAAAATCCAATAAACTGGACATTATTTAATGCGGTATTATTTATTATATTTAATAGGATAGGATTCAGTTTAGATATCTTTAGACCAAGTTTCAATTTAAGGCCACAAACTTTAGTTTTGCTACTTTTTCTAAGTTCCTATCTTATATATAGGGGATACCTATTTAAAGAGCTGTATATGTCAACAAGAAGAAAAAGAGAGTATATGAGAAAATAATATGAGAGAAATAGATAAATATTTTAAAAACCAAACAGACAAAATTTCATTTATAGAAATAAAGAATCCAGACTATAAGGCATTAGATATAAATTTACCTTATCCCATAAATACACAAGCGCTTATTAGCGGTGTAAAAGAAGAGGAATTTTTTAATGCTATATCTTATAAGCATATAATAGATGGGATAATTGAATTATTAGCTATAGATCCAGAATTTGAGTATAAAGATTCTTATTTAACATCTATAAATAAAGTAGTAGAAAGTCCTGAAAAGTATGCAGTATCTAAAGGAATAGATTTACTAAGTAAAAAAGATGAAAATTATATACTTTACTTTAGATTTCCATATGTAATTGGAGTTGATGATTCTTTTTGTAATTATAATTATGCTAGATCTTTATACTATATATATGAAAAAGAAGAAAAAGACTATTTTAGATCAGAAGCTATTAATATATTAGAAGGTATAATAGATAAAGATGAAGATTTTCCTTTATCTTATTATGAATTAGGAATAATTTACTCTAAAGAAGAAAACTATAACAAGGCATACCTATACTTTGAAAAGGCAATAGAGAGAGTAGATGATGATTTAGTTAAAGAAGAGATTAGAGAATATATGAGAAATATATATCCTTCAGTATTATTAGAAAGAGCCCTAGAGAAGCTTAATAAGGGTAGGTTAGATGACTCTTTAGAACTTCTAAATGAAGCAAAGCTAATCAGTGATACAGCAGTAGTAAATTATTATCTTGGTGCTGTTCATGAAGCACAAGGGCGAGTTGATCTGGGGATAGATTATTATAAAGAGAGTATCGAAAAAGGTGGTAACTTTAGAGAACTATACCAAGACTTGGCAATTGCCTACTATAAGATGTCAGAACCACTACTTGCTCTAGATGCTTTAAATGAAGGACTTCAAAAGCATATAGAAGATTCACACTTGCTTTATAATAGAATGGTCATCTTTATAAGTTTAGATCAATTTAACTTAGCTCAAGAAGATATGAATACTATTCTTCAGTATGGAGATGTACCTGATGAAATATTAAATAACATAAGAATTATTAAAGATCAATATAATCTATAATGAATAAAAGAGAGCCTTAGGCTCTTTTTTTTATACTGAAACTAAGATAAATGATAATATAATTATATATATTTTAGATATACAACATAGTTGATTAAAAATGCATAAAAAGTATTGACAAATATTTTGTACGTGGTATTATGAATGAGCTTTGAAAAAAGCCCACGAAACATTTACAGCAAAGTTAAATTAATTGAAAAAAAGATTTGACAAAGCAAAAGTTAAGTGGTAATATTAATAAGCTCTCTAAAAAAGCGCACACAACAATTCAAACTATGTTAAATCGATTGAAAAAAAGATTTGACAAAAGAAAATGAAAGTGTTATAGTAAATAAGCTGTCAAACGAACGGCTTATTGAAAAAATAAATCTTTTAAAAAAGATTTGACAAAAGCTTTTCTAGATAGTATAATTAAAAAAGTCAGCTGAA
>CAYSPO010000071.1:0-4298 GCA_964432945.1 uncultured Peptoniphilaceae bacterium | reverse complement strand
TGTGAATTAGTATATGAATTAATAACAGCTATGGAGTTAGAGTATAGTGTTGATATGTCGAATAATACTTTTATAGGATTATTAACTGATACAAATAGATTTTTATACACTAATTCAACTGGAAGAACTTTAGAAGTTGCCTCTAATCTAGTAAATAATGGAATAGATAAAGATGGAATTATGCAGGCATTATACCAATCAAATTCTATCGTATCTTATAAATTAACTGGTATTGTAATAGAAAATACAAAATTCTTATATGATAATAAACTTACAATTTGTCCATTAACTACAGAAGATTTAAATTCTATTGGTGCAACAAGAGATGATATAGAAGATAAAATTAACTTAATCAGAGATATTGATACTGTAGAACTAGCCTGTTTAATTAAGCAAGAAGGTCCAAATCAGTTCGATATAAGTTTTAGAAGTAAAAAATATATTGATGTATCTCAAATTGCTCTTAGCTTTGGCGGAGGCGGACACTTAAGAGCTGCTGGTTGCTCTTATAGTGGAAGTCTTGATAATCTTATAGATGAATTAATGGAAAGGTTCGAAAAAATTGAGTGGTCCAAAATTTAACGGAATTATAAATGTAAATAAGGATAAAAATATGACCTCTCATGATGTAGTTAATATTTTAAGAAGAATATTAAATATGAAAAAAATTGGTCATACAGGCACTTTAGATCCAGATGTTATTGGAGTACTTCCTATATGTTTAGGTAAAGCTACAAGGCTTGCAGAGTATATTCAAAATGACAGTAAAACCTATGAAGGTAGTCTTAAATTTGGAGTTAAAACTGATACTCAAGACTTATCAGGTAAAATAATACAAACTAGTTCATTAATTCCTACAATAGCTGATATAAATAATATTAGAGAAAAATACATGGGTGAAATTATGCAAGTTCCACCCATGTATTCTGCTGTTCACCACGATGGGGTTAGATTATATGAACTAGCAAGACAAGGTTTAACAATAGAACGTCCTGCGAGAAAAGTTTTTATCTATAATCTAGAATTTAAAAATTATGAATATCCTTACCTTTCTTTTTTATGTGAATGTTCAAAAGGCACTTATGTCAGAACATTAGTGGAAGATATCGGAGATGAGTTAGAAGCTTTGGCATCTTTAGAAAGACTAGTTAGAACAAAAGTTAATATGTTCAAAATAGAAAATTCATATAGCTTAGGTGAAATCGCAGAAATGGTAGAAAAAAACGACTATAGTTTTGTTTACCCTATGGATATTGCACTTGGTAATCTTAAAAGATTAGATGTAGCCCCAGAAGACTTTGATTATTTAATTAATGGGGTTAAAATAACATGTGATTATGATTTAACGGACGAAGACTGCAAGATTTATTGTAAGGATATATTTATCGGAATAGGGAATGTTCAACGAATTGGACCTCGTAATAAAATAGTTATAAATAAAATGCTTTATGTGAGGTGATTATGGAAGTAATTGATTTAAATAAAGATATATCTATGTTTGATACAAGTATAGGGTTAGGGAATTTTGATGGCTTTCACATCGCACATCAAGAGCTTACTAAGAAAGTTGTATCTATTGCTAAACAAACACAAACTAAATCATCTCTTCTTTTATTCAAAAAGCATAGCAGACATAAGGCTGATTCAAAATATCTTACAACATTAAATGATAAGATTTCATATATAGATAAGCTAGGAATTGATATAGTTTTTTTAATTGATTTTGATGAAAAATTTAAGCATATGAGCCCTGATGAGTTTATAGAAAATATTCTCCTAAAATCATGTAAAGCAAAAAATATTATTGTAGGTAAAGATTATAAATTTGCTTATAAAGCCAAGGGCAATGTAAATTATTTAATAAATGTAGAGAAGAAATATAATTTCAAAACATATATATTAGATGATGTCATGGTAAATTCAGACCTTGTTAGCTCAACTCTTATAAAGTCTTTACTTAATAACGCTAATATCAATATAGCAAATTTACTATTAGGACGCCCTTATAGTATACAGGGCGAAGTGATAAAAGGATTCGGGCGAGGAAAAGATTTTGGTTATCCTACTGCCAATATTGCCAATAATGAAAAATATTTTCTACCAAAAGATGGAGTTTACTATACTATTTCTAAGTACAATGGGAAAAAATATCATAGTATGACGAGTATTGGCGATAATCCTACATTTGATGACTTATTGGAAAAAGTCATTGAGGTTTATATATGTGATTTTAATCAAGATATATATGGAGAAGTAATTAAATTAGAATTTATTAAGCATTTGAGACCTATGTATAAATTCGATAGTATAGATGAATTAATCAATAATCTAGATAATGACTATCGTGAAGTTATAGAGCTTTCAAAACTTTACAAAATTAATTGAGAGTGCTATAATAATAAAAGTACGGTAACTTTAGTTTTAGGAGTACCAGTCCAAAACAAGGTTATACGATAAGGAGGAAGAAAATGATTACAAAAGAAGAAAAAGACAGAATAATTAGTGAATATCAAACACATGAAGGAGATACTGGTTCTCCAGAAGTACAAATTGCAATTTTAAGTCATAGAATTAGTTCCTTGACAGAGCATTTAAAAATTCATAAGGGCGACCATCATTCAAGAAGAGGGATGTTCCAACTTATTGGTAAAAGAAGAAGATTGCTCAATTATTTAGAAAAAACTGATATTGAAAGATATAGAACTTTAATCGAAAAGTTAAATATAAGAAGATAATAAGAGAGCGGTATTTTAACCGCTCTTTAATTGTTTAGGAGGAAAAATGATAAGAGAGTATACATATAATCTCCAAGGTAAGGAACTGAAAGTTACCATAGGTAAGGTTGCAAAACAAGCAAACGGTTCATGTTTAATAGAAATTGAGGATTCAATAGTTTTAGTTACAGCTGTTGCTTCAACTTCGCCAAGATTAGGCATAGACTTTTTCCCTTTATCATGTGATTTTGAAGAAAAATTATATTCAGTTGGTAAAATACCAGGTGGATTTATTAAAAGAGAAGGTAAGTCTAGCGATAAAGCTATTTTAATTTCTAGGTTGATAGATAGACCTATAAGACCTTTATTCCCAGATAACTATCGCAATGATGTTCAAATCATTGCAACACCACTTTCTGTTGACCATAACAACTCATTAGAAATGCTATCAATGATTGGATCATCAATAGCATTGAGTATATCAGATATACCTTTTAATGGTCCTACTGCTGCTGTAAAAGTAGGTTATGTCGATAATAAATTCATTATTAATCCCAATAAAGAACAAAAAGAAAATTCAGAAATTGAACTAATCGTTGCTGGTACTAAAGATAATATAACAATGGTAGAAGCTGGATGTAAAATGATGGCGGACGAAAAAGTTCTAGAAGGAATTCTTTTTGCTAACCAAGAAATAAAGAAAATTTGCGAATTTATTTCTGATATCCAAAGTGAAATAGGAAAAGAAAAGCTTATCGTTGAAGAGCCAGAAATAAATTTAGAATTAAAAAATAGAGTAATAGAAAACTATAAAGATAAAGTTATTAATATTTTAAAAGAAACTGATAGGCATATTCGTCAAGTACAATTAGACGAGCTTATTAATGAGGCTCTTGAAGAATTTGTTGAATACGAAGAAGAAACTAGTCTAATTAAATCTACTATTCAAGAAATGGAAAGAGAAGAAATTAGAAGAAAAATCGTTGAGGAAAAAATTAGACCGGATGGAAGAACTCCAGAAGAAATCAGACATTTGACTTCAGAAATTTCTTTGCTTCCTAGAGCTCATGGAAGTGGACTATTCACTAGAGGAGAAACTCAAGCTCTATCAGTTACAACTTTAGGTGCTCCAAGTGATGTTCAGATGCTTGATAGTCTGGTTGCAGAAGAAAAGCGTTATATGCACCATTATAACTTCCCTCCATTCAGTGTAGGAGATACTAAACCATTAAGGGGTCCAGGAAGAAGAGAAATTGGCCATGGTGCTTTAGGAGAAAAAGCTTTACTGCCAGTTTTACCTGATGAAGAAGATTTCCCTTATACAATTAGAGTTGTATCTGAAGTTTTAGAATCAAATGGTTCAAGCTCGCAAGCAAGTATTTGTGGAAGTACTCTTTCATTACTAGATGCAGGTGTACCTCTAAAAGCAAATGTTGCAGGTATAGCTATGGGGCTTATTGAAAATCCAGTTACTAAAGATACTGTTATCTTATCAGATATTCAAGGTATTGAAGATTTCTTAGGAGATATGGACTTTAAAATTGCTGGAACAAGAGATTCAATCACTGCAATTCAAATGGATAT
>CAYSPO010000070.1:0-4623 GCA_964432945.1 uncultured Peptoniphilaceae bacterium | reverse complement strand
AGCCTTATAAATTAATAATTGTCTATTTATGCTCATGGGGATCAGATACATTTGCTTATTTAATAGGTATGTTATTTGGTAAACATAAACTAGTAGAAAAGCTAAGCCCTAATAAAACTATTGAAGGTTCAATTGGTGGGCTTATTGCGTCGACAATTCTTGTAGTAATTTATACAAGGTATCTAGGCTGTGATAATACTTTGTTTTGGGGAATATCAGCCTTTATCATGGCTATAATATCTCAAATAGGAGATTTATGTGCTTCCTATATAAAAAGAATAACTGAAATAAAAGATTTTGGGAATGTTATATTAGGGCATGGTGGTGTTTTAGATAGATTTGACTCTGTAATATTTGTTTTGCCAATCGCATATTTTATTACAAGTCTAATAGGAGGATAATTAATGGTTATAACTTCAATAGTAATTGCAGTCTTTTTATTTTTAATAGTAATAGTAGTACATGAATTTGGTCATTTTACCTTAGCTAAACTTTCTGGAATTGATGTAGAAGAATTTTCTATAGGTATGGGACCAAGTTTATTTTCATTTAAATCAAAAGAAACACAGTATAGTTTAAGAGCTATTCCAATGGGTGGATATGTTTCTATGGAAAATGTTTCAGATGATAACCCAAACAGCTTTAATAATGCTCCTGTTTATAAGAGGATGCTAGTAATATTAGCTGGAGCTTTTATGAACTTCTTGCTAGCTTTTATCTTATTTTTTATAATAGGAATAACAACTGGCAATCCAATTAACGAAGTAGGTAAAATTGCTGAAAACTCACCTGCAGAAAAACAACTTCAGGTTGGAGATGAAATTTTACAGATAAATAACAAGAAAACTGAAACATGGAATGAAGTTTTCGATAATATACAACAATCTGACAAAACAGTACAATTAAAAATAAAAAGGAATGAAGAAATATTAAATATAAGTATAGATAAAGCAGAAGATAATACTCTTGGAATCTATCCAGCTAGTAAGATTTCTTTTTCTAATTCTATAAAAGGTGCTTTTGCATCAATAGCATTAATAATTTCTAGCTTAATAACTTTTTTAAGTAGAATATTTACTGGTGGAGTAAGTATCGACGAAGTTTCTGGTCCTGTTGGAATTGTTAGTAATATGGGTGAAGTAGTTAAAATGGGATTCTCATATGTACTTTTCTTTTTAGCGTATATAAATGTTAATGTAGGATTTTTGAACTTACTGCCAATTCCAGCCTTAGATGGTGCCAAATTTCTCAGCTTATTAGTGGAAGGAATAAGGAAAAAACCTATTTCTCAAAAGGCTGAAATGATAATAAATTTAGTTGGTTTTATGTTACTTATATTACTTATTATTATTGTTACTATTAATGATATAATTAAGTTAAGGTGATTATATGAAAAAAAATACGAAAAAAATTATGGTAGGAGATGTTCCAGTAGGTGGAGGATCTCCTATTACTGTTCAGTCTATGACAACTACAAATACTTCAGATATAAAAAATACAGTTAAGCAAATATTAGAGTTAGAAAAAGCTAAATGTGATATTGTGCGTTTAGCTATTAATTCGGAAGAAGATGGTTTAGCGTTAAAAGAAATAAAAAAATCAGTTCATATGCCAATTGTTGCAGATATACAGTTTGATTATAAGTTAGGCCTTTACGCTGTTGAAAATGGATGTGACTGCTTGAGAATAAATCCTGGAAATATAGGATCCAAGGATAAAGTTCAAGAAATAGTAGAATGTTGTAAAAATTATGGAGTACCTATTCGTATAGGGGTAAACTCTGGTTCTTTATCTAAAAAGATAATAGATAAGTATTCAGGTGTTAATGTAGATAGTTTAGTTCAATCTGCAATTGATGAAATTGAAACTTTAGAAAACTTAGGTTTTTATGATATTAAAGTTTCTATAAAATCTAGTGATGTTACTACTATGATTAATTCATATAAGAAACTGTCTAATTTAGTAAATTATCCTTTGCATCTAGGAGTAACTGAAGCTGGTCCAAAATTTAACGGTACTATAAAGTCTGCTATTGGAATAGGATCTCTATTGAACGATGGAATAGGTGATACTATTAGGGTTTCTATAACAGGTGATGTAGTAGATGAGATTAAAGTTGGTAGGGAGATTTTGAAGTCATTAAATCTTTTACAAGACGGAATAAATTTGATTTCTTGTCCCACTTGTAGCCGTACCCAAGTAAATTTAATTGGACTTGTGGAAGATGCAAGTAAGGAATTGGAGAAACTAGATATAAATGCAACTGTCGCTATTATGGGCTGTCCTGTAAATGGCCCAGGAGAAGCCAAAGGAGCTGATTTAGGGGTCGCCTGTGGTAAAGGCTACGGTCTTATATTTAAAAAAGGAGAAATTATTAATAGAGTTAAAGAAGAATATTTACTAGAAGCTCTTATCGAAGAAGCAAAGAGGTTATAAGATGTCTACAGAGTTTTTTATGAGTTTAAGAAATAAATTGGATACTGAGGTTCATATTGAGTCAGCTCATTATGACGAAAACACTAATATTCTTAGTTTAAATTTAATAGCAAATACAAAAAGTAAAAAAGTAGAAGAAATTATTTCAAATAGTATTTTAGAAAGTATAGATGATATAAAGTTAAATTTTAATTGGCAAGTTAAAGAAATCGAAAAATTTGATAAAGACTATACTGATAGATTAACAAAGTATATACTAGATAAAAATTCTATATTGAAAACTACACAATCTAATATATATTTCAGTGAAGAGAACAATACATTAATGGTTTGTGTTCCTAATATCATGGTGGAAAATGTTTTAATAAAGGAAAACTTCAAAGAAAATATTATAAAAAAAGTTAAGTTAGATTGTGATACTGATATTGACATAAAAATAGAAGTCAATAACAATATATGCTTTGAAGACTTTATAGAAAAATGCCGTATTCAAGAGAATACGCTTTGTGAAAATAAAATTAAAGAAAACCCTATAAATTTAGATGCTGAAAAAACACCAAGTAAAAAAGAAGATGATTTTTCAATAGGAAAAAAAATAAAAAATGATCCTATAAAGATAGAAGAACTCAATGACGAAACTTATTGGGTTACAATAATGGGCTATGTATATAACATCGATATAAAGCCTATAAAAAACAATAAATATATTGTTACCTTTTTTATTCATGATGATACTTCAGCTAGTTCATGTAAAGCATTTTGGTCAGAAGAGTTATACTCAAGATTTCAGGCCAATGTAAAAGAAGATGACTATGTAATGGTTAGCGGCAAATACTGTATGGATTCTTATGCAAATGACTATGTATTGATGATAGATAGTATGACCAAAGCTAAAGAAAAAGTTAAAGTAGATAGGGCTGGAGAAAAAAGAGTTGAATTAAGAGTTCATACTCAAATGAGTAACCTAGAAGGTTTTGTAAAAGTCCCTGACTTATATAAAAAGCTAGATTCATGGGGGCATACTGCTATTGGTATAACTGACTTAGATGTTGTTCAATCTTTTCCAGCAGCAATGAAAGAATCTTCTAAAACTGGAATAAAAACATTATTTGGAGTTGATGGTAACTTTATTATTAATGGTTTGCCTATTGTAAAAAATTACAAAGAAACAAGAAACTATGTTGTATTCGATATAGAGACCACTGGTTTAGCTAACCAATTAGATAAAATAACTGAGATTGGTGCCATTAAAATATGTAATGGTGAAATAGTAGATAGGTTTTCTCAGTTAGTTAATCCTGAAAAAATAATCAGCGAAAAAATTGTAAACTTAACTGGAATAACGAATGAAATGGTTGCTAAAGAACCGACAATAGATGAAGTTCTGCCGAAATTCTTAGAATTTTGTGAAGATACTACGCTTGTTGCTCATAATGCTGAATTTGACATTAGTAATATTAGAACTAACTGCAAGAAACTTGGCTTAGATTTTGATTTTCCTTATGTTGATACTTTATATCTAGCTAGATTTTTACTTCCTGAATTAAAAAATCACAAGTTAGGAACTTTGTCTAAACATCTAAATGTTAAATTATTGAATCATCATAGGGCAGTAGATGATGCTAAGGCAACAGCAGATATATTTATTAAGATGTTGGCTGTTTTGAATATGAAAGGTATAAAGCTAGATGAAAGCATAAATAAAGCTGAGACTGATTGGGATTGTGCAGCTACAGCTTTCTATAATATTTTAATACTAGCCAGAACTCAAGCTGGTTTGAAAAATCTTTACAAGATCATATCAGCATCTCATACTCAAACTCTTTATAAAGGTCCTAAAATAGATATAGAGTTTCTTAAAAGCCACAGAGAAGGCCTCCTTATAGGTTCAGGTAATGTCAATGGTAGATTATATCAAGCTATTTTCAATGATGAAAGTGAAGATGTAATTAAAGAGATAGCCTCTTTTTATGATTTCTTAGAAGTTCAACCTAGAAGTAATTTCATACATTTAGTAGACAATAGCAATACAAGAACGGGCATACCTTCCATCAAATATATAGATGAAGTAAACAAATATATAGTAAATCTTGGAGAAGAATTAAATATACCAGTAGTAGCAACTGGTGATGTTTATTATCTAAATAAAGGTGACCATATTTATAGAGAGATAGTAAAATCAGTTCA
>CAYSPO010000069.1:0-4627 GCA_964432945.1 uncultured Peptoniphilaceae bacterium | reverse complement strand
ATATAAAGGCTTTCCCCATATTTTTCTTCAAAGTATTTATAAGATTCCAAAGCATCTTTAGACTTATCCAATTTACAGATAAAATCTTTCAAAACATCCATCATACTAACTTTTAATTCAGCTTTATTATTTTGAAGTTTTTCATAAATAGGATTAATTATATCTACATAACTTTTGTTTGACTCAGCAATGATTAATGGAAACGATAACTCATTACATAAATTTATAACACTTACATCTAAGCTCTTTAATATTATATCCATATGACAAATTATAAGAGCCGAAGCATTTGCTTCATATAAAGATTTTATTACCTTTTTTTGTAATTCAACATTATCTAATATTGAATAAAAGGCAGTAATATATATTTCACCTTCAATAACCCAATTTTTAATTCTTTCATCTGTAACTTCAAGAACACTGACACTTGTAACTTCTCTATTAATACCATATTTTCCAGCAACAAGCTGGCATCCCTCAAGTCCATCTTTATTTAATATATCTTTAACTCTCATTTTTACCTCTCATCTTTAATGATTTATAATTAAGTATTATATAAACAATAAAACTTATCGCTAACGAATTAAATGATGGTATTCCCCATTCAATTATGTATCCTGAAATTCCTCCTATAATCCATGAAATTATAGCCGTCCAGTTATAATTATTTAGACTACTTATATCTATATCAAATGATTTTTCTTTTAATAGATAATAATCTGCAATTATTACACCTGCCATGGGAGGAATACCTATTCCTAAAAAATTAAGAAAATCTGTAAAATGTGCTGCTATTCCAAATGCTCCTAAAATAGATCCTAAAACTCCCACAATAATAGCGTATCTCCATCTATTTCCGCCAAATATTTGAGCAAAGCCCAAAGACGAAGTATATATATTGTTATCATTAGTTGTCCATTGGGCAAGAATTAATACAATTAAAGCTGGAACTCCTAAACCTAATTCAATCATTGCCTTTGGAAGATTATTTACTTGAGTTGTGGCAACAATAATATAACCAGCGATAATTATAAATATGTTTCCTAAACCATAACCAATAATTGTAGAATAAAGTGAAGCCTTGGAATCTTTCGCATATCTAGAAATATCTGCTTGTGCAGCTGCACCAGCAGCGAATGAACCAACAACTATAACTACACCTTTGGCAAGTGACCATTGTTCTATTGGCACAATTTCTACTAGGAAATCCATTCCTCCAATGAAATTAATTCCTATTACCATAGCGATAATTGCACATATAGAAATAGCAGGAACTGCAACTTTTGACAAAGTAGAAAGACCTTTAATTCCTATTACAGCAGTAAACATCATTAGAATTCCGCCCCAAAAACTTGCAAACCCTGCTGATGTTATAAAGTTTCTGTTAGAAAACATTTCACTGAAGGCCGAACCAAATAATCCTGATTGTATTGCAAACCATCCAGCCATTGTAGTAGCTAATACGAAAGCAACTATTTTATATCCTTTTTTACCAAAACTATATATAGAAAGCCGCGAGGAAGATAAACCTTCCCGCGTGCCTATTATCCCTATTAAGCTGCCATATAAAGTTAAGATAGCGTTACCTATAAATGCAACTAAAACGGCTTCTTTGAAGGCTAAACCCTTAGCTAAGGCAGCTCCTGCATACATTCCCGACATAGAAATACAAAATCCCGAAGCTACCATAGCAATACTAAAGGTAGAATTTCTTTTATCTTTTGGAACTCTCTCTGTAGAGTAATCATCGATACTAATTTTTATTTCATCCATTTTCCCTCTCAATCTAATATATAGTGCTTAACAGAGTAATTACATTATATACTCTACATTGTGTTTTTGTACAATATTTTTTATGTTTTTTGGAATTATACGAACAAATACTAAGTAATTTCACAATTAAGTATGTTAAAGATAAAATAATAGGCTTTGTAGAAACAAAAAAAGAAGACCGACTTTTGTCCATCTCCTTTTTATTTTAAAGCTAATTAGCCATTAGTTAAAAACTTTTTCTAGTTTTTGCAGCCTTAGCTTTTCTCTTCTTTTTCTCTGAAGGCTTTTCATAGTGTTCTCTTTTTCTATACTCGGACATAACACCAGATTTAGCACATTGCCTCCTAAATCTTTTTAGGGCTGATTCTAAAGTTTCATTATCTCCTACTTTAATTTCAGACATTGTTTCCCCTCCCCTCACATTTGACTGTTAAATTATATAATTTTATACGAAAAAATGCAAGCTTAACCAGGTGGCCATTGAAGATATCTACCAGCTAAAACGTGATAATGTATATGATTAACAGTTTGGCCTCCATCTTCCCCACAATTGTTGACTATCCTATAGCCAGCATCAGCAAAGCCTTGCTCCTTAGCTATCTTAGCGATAACTTCGTAAATTTTTCCAATTATATGAGAGTTGCCTGCATTTATTTCGTTTGCAGAACTTATATGTTCTTTAGGTATGGCCAATAAATGAACTGGGGCTTGAGGTGAATTGTCTTTAAAAACAACTACTGTCCCGTCATCATATATTATATCAGATTCTATTTCCTTATTTGCAATTTTACAGAAAATGCAATCCATAGTTCACCTCCAGTTAACATATTTTCCCTATCAGAAAATTATTTTTTCTGGATACTATTATAACATCATTTATCTGTCCTTCCAAATATTCTTGTGATTCTACATAGACCTTCAGATAATTTTTGCTATGACCAGTGTTAAAACTTCCATCCTTTTCTTCAAATAAGACAGCTAAAGTTTTGCCAATTTGCTTATCTAAAAAGATTTTTTCACTTTCATCAGCTAGGTTTCTAAGTCTTTCTGATCTTTCTTTTTTTACTGTACCAGAAATTTGATTTTTATAACTAGCTGCTGGTGTTCCCTTTCTCTGAGAATATCTAAAAACATGAACTTTTGAGAAGTTAATCATCTTAACCATATCCAAAGTATCGAGAAAATCATTTTCACTTTCCTCAGGAAAACCAACCATTATATCAGTAGTTAAACCAGCATTAGGATAATAAGATCTTATTAAGGAAATTTTTTCTAAATAAGTATCTCTATCATATTTTCTATTCATTTTCTTCAAGATTTTATCTGATCCAGCTTGTAAAGATAAATGGAAATGATCACATATCTTATCTAACTTACTCAATCTATCTAAAAATTCCTCGTCAATAATTCTCGGTTCAATAGAACTTAACCTTATTCTTTGTATTTTAGGAATTTCATTTATTTTTTCAATAACATCAATAAGCCTATATTTTGTATCTAAATCGTACCCATAAGAAGCTACATGAATACCAGTTAAAACAACTTCTTTATATCCGTTCTCAGCTAAATTTTTAGCTTCTTCTATTATACTTTCCATATCTCGAGATGTTATAGGACCTCTCGCATAAGGTATAATACAATAAGTACAGAACTGATTACAGCCTTCTTGAATTTTTAAATATGCTCTAGTCATATCATAGTTATCATCCATTGATAAATCATCAAATGATTTACCAATCTTTAAATCTTCAATATATTCTATCTGTTCTTTACTTTTTAAGGCTTCTTCACATAAATCAACGATTTTATCTCTTCCTTGAGTACCAAGAATAACATCTACTCCTAAATCTTTTATTGCCTCAGGCTCTGTTTGGGAATAGCATCCAACAACAGCAATAAGCCCTTCAGGATTTTCTGATTTAGCCTTAGATATAAATTGCCTAGATTTTCTAGCACTTAGATTTGTTACAGTACATGTGTTTATAATATAGATGTCAGCCTTGCCATGAGTATGCTCATACCCTCTTTCTTCGAATAGCTTAATCATAGCCTCTGATTCATATTGATTTACCTTGCAGCCCAAGGTTTCTATCGAAACTTTCATTAGCCCATATCTCCTAATTCGTATTGAATAGCAGAAATTAAAAATAACCCTGCTGTTTCTGTTCTTAAAATTCTATTGCCAAAATTCACTACCTTAGCTCCTTTTGATTTTAGAATTTCAACTTCCTTTTCTTCTAGCCCTCCTTCTGGTCCTATAAGAATAGAAAGCTCTTTTCCCTTGAAGTTCTTGAGTGTATCTTTTAATCCAGCACCTTCTTTTTCATAGGCAATTAAAAGATTTTCACATGGAACACTATCTATATCTAAAATACTATTTACAGAAGGTATAAAATCTCTTTTTGACTGCTTTGCAGCTGATTCAGAAATAGTATTATATCTTTCAACTTTCTTAACTTTTTTATTTCCCTGTAACTTAACCACACATCTTTTAGTTTCAATAGGGGTTATTTGATTTACTCCTAATTCTACAGATTTTTTTATTACATAATCTAACTTATCACCTTTCGCAAGGGCTTGATAAAGGTGAATTTTTATAGGAGATTCGTTGTCCATTCCTATAGCTTCTTTTACCTTAACCTTAACCTCACCATCAATAGATTCTATAAAGCAAAGAAAAACCCCATTTTCAGAGGCAAGTTCCAATTCTTGCCCTGGGGTCATCCTTAAAACATTCACAATATGGTTGTATTCATCTATAATTAAGCTTTCACCTATTTCTACTTGTCGGTTTGAGAAACATCTATACATTTCGCACCAATAGCTAACCAGCCGTCCTTTCGATTTATCTCTA
>CAYSPO010000068.1:0-4637 GCA_964432945.1 uncultured Peptoniphilaceae bacterium | reverse complement strand
TAGGTTCTTTTTCTCCCGTTTTTTCATAATTCAATAATTCAATAGGTGTTTGTTTGCTTATTCTTATGACATTGAATAAATATAGTACAAAAAAAATATTAAGATTGCAAGAAATGTAAAAATAAGATTTTCTGCATAAAAAGGATAGCCAGATAAATCTAATCCAAAATCCATTATCTTACCTAAACCAAGATAAGATACCCTTCCGAATAAATGCCCCATAAGAAAAGACAAAACTCCTATTAAAAGAGTATTTATTATAAATTCGAAAAATATAATTTTTGAAATATGTTTTTTCTCAAGTCCAAGGATACCGTAAAGAGCAAACTCTTTATTTCTTCTTTTCATAATAAACTTATTACCGTAAGCTAAAAAGATAAAACCTAGGATTAGAACAACTATAAGCCCCATTCCAATTAATTGTACAAGCATTGCATGTCTAGTTAATACATACTCATTTTTAGTAAGAGATACCATAGTATAGACTATGGCAAATATAAGTGAAGAAGATAATATATATGGAATATGACTTTCTCTTTGCGATCTAATATTTTTTAAGGCAAAGGTTAAGGCCATTTTATTTTTCATTTCTAGCACCTTCCCTTAATATTAAACTTTGTGCATCTGTGATTTTTTCAGAGAATTCTAAATCAGACATATTTCCCCTGTAAAGTTCATGAAAAATAATACCATCTTTAATAAATAATACTCTTGAAGTTTTTGAAGCAGCCTTTACAGAATGTGTTACCATAAGTATTGTTTGGTCTAGCGAATTTATTTTCTTAAATAATGTTAAAATTGTTTCTGCTGACTTAGAATCTAAAGCACCAGTAGGTTCGTCAGCTAACAGTAAGCTAGGCTCGGTAATAAGAGCTCTTGCAATAGCAACTCTTTGTTTTTGACCACCAGATATTTCTGAAGGATACTTATCTAAAAGTTCGCTTATTCCTAAAATTGGAGTTAATTTTTCTAGTCTTTTTTTCATCTCGTTCTTTGGTATTTCAGATAAAACTAAAGGAAGTATAATATTATCTCTATTGTTAAAAGTATCTAGTAGATTAAAGTCTTGAAAACAAAGCCTAATTCTTCTCTCCTAAACTTTGAAATTTCTGAATCTTTTATATTAGATAGATTTTTACCGTTAATAAAAACTTGTCCTGAACTCGCCTTATCTAATGTTGTAATTATATTTAAAAGCGTAGATTTCCCACTACCACTTTCTCCCATGATACCTATAAACTCTCCTTTGTTAACTGAGAAATTTATATCTTTTAATGCACTTGTTTGTACTTCGTTTTTCTTTCCGTAAACCTTTTTTAAGTTGTTAACCTCTAAAATCATAATGATTCCCCTTTCAAAGTAATCATATATCTTTAGCTAAAATTAGTCCTTTATAAGACCTTACAAAAAGAACCCTCTATCTTACAATTTTGTAAGTGAGGGTTTTTAAAAGATTTTTATCTTAAAAGTGCTACCTTGTTTGTAGGTTGATTCTAGATAAATTTCATTACCTAATCTTTCAGCAATTCTATCTACAAGATATAGGCCAACTCCTGAAGATTTTTCATTTAATCTTCCATTAAAACCGGAGTATCCTAGGTTAAAAACAAGGGGTAAATCTTCTGATTTTATTCCATATCCATTATCTTTAATAACTAAGAAGTCATCTTCTATATAAATCTTAATTGTTCCATTCGGGCTATATTTAAGGGAATTAGATATAACTTGTTCAATAAGTATAGACAACCAGTTAGGATCAGTTATAAAAACATTGTCAATTTTTTTATATTCTAAACTCACTTTGTTATTTATAAAAGCTAGAGTATATCTTTTAAGAATAGGGCTGATTATTTCATCAACACTAACTTTAGAAATATTTAGGTTTTTATTATTATCAAGAGTCTTAAGAAAACTCATTGCTAAGTTTGTGTAATTTTCAATTTGCAAAAGTTCTAGACGCATTTGATTATTGTTTTTTATTTCACTATCACTAAGCATCAATTTTAGAGCTGTGATAGGAGTTTTTATTTGGTGTGTCCATGTTAGGAAATATTGGGATATTGCATTTTTACTATCAATAATTTCTGATTCAAGATTAATTATTTTTTCTTTAAGATATTCAATTTCTTCTATTTTCTTTAAATCCTTAATATAGTAAATATAGTTTATAATTCCATAAATAACCAATATAACAAGAACAATTTCTAGACCTAGAATATAAAGTCTAAAATCTAGGTTAGATACTAAAAATATAACGAAAAAAACAATTAAGCTTACAAGGCCGACGAAAATTTTAGGAATAAATGATTTAAACCAATTCATTATTCTATTCCTTTGAATTTGTAGCCAAATCCACTTTTTGTTTCTATAATATTACTTAGTCCTATATTTTTTAGCTTGGATCTTATTCTAGACATATTTACATATAGGGTATTTTCATCTATATAGTCATCGCTATACCAACATTTTTCTATTAATTCATTTTTGCTTACAAAATTGCCTTTATATTTCATAAGGCTTTCGATAATCATTAATTCAGTTTTTGTAAAAGAAATTTCCTCGTTTCTATAAGTTAAGATTGCTCTGTCAGTTAAAAGAGCAATCTCTCCTACTTTAATTATATTTTTATTGTTAGTAAAGTCATAGGTTCTTCTTAATAGAGCTTGAATTTTAGCTATAAGTAGGCTAACTTCAAAGGGCTTACAGATATAATCATCTGCACCCATTTGCATAGCCATAATTTGATCTATATTTTCAGACTTAGACGAAATAAATATTATAGGAACATTTGATATTGTTCGAATTGTTCCACACCAATAGTATCCGTTATTATTGGGGAGGATTATATCTAATAAAATCAAATCTGGCTCTTCATTTTTAAAGTCTTCAAGAATATTTTCAAAATCTAAGACCTCAAAAACTTCATATCCCCAAATTTTTAATTCTTTGGATATTATATTTCTAATTGTTTTATCGTCTTCGACTATCATTATTTTCATTTTATTCCTCGATTTTATTTGCTATTTGATTAATTTCATTTTTTAATGACTCAATAAGAGTAAGTGCCTCATCTAAATTATAATTAAAGACATTTTCCAATTCTTCAGGTGAAAACTCTGGTTTATCAAAAATGAAGCTTTGGTTAAAATAATTTTGTAATTTAATTCTATTTATATCATTTATCCTAGGGATTGATTCTATCTCAATAAAAGTTGTTATAGCTCCAAATAGTTGATAAAATTTTGCGTTTATTATAGACATATCTGAAATTTTGATTCCTTTATTTTTAGAAAACCTACTATCATTTTTTATAGCTTCTAATTCTCCGTTTAATGAATGAATATCGGTGATTATAGGCCTTAGGTCTACGATATTACCATTTAAGCTTTTTATAAGAGCTTTCTCACAATCAGCTAATGATTTTTCATAGCTTTTTAATATAAAAACCTGTTGGTTTGGAGGGAAAACAAAAGCATTTACCAATACTCCAACAACTAGACCTACACTTGTATCAATTATTCTATTTATTCCATATTGTAGTGGTGTTAAATAATTAGGATAGGAAGGCTTTTGTAGCATAACAACTATAAAAACCATTAAAGCTAAAGATGTTGCATCTTTCCACTTCATATAGTTACAAAAATTAATTATAAGTAAAACTCCTATAAATACAGGAATAAATCCATCAAAGCTCAAAGTTCTAAAGCTAGCTGCTATAATTACACCAAGAATTGTAGAAATCATCCTATAAATACTTTTGTGAAAAGAATCGAATACGCTGTTAGACATAGTTACAACAGCAGAAAGACCTGCCATGATAGGCATTTTTAGATTTATAGCATGAGCTACTGCAATAGTAATAGAAATTGCCAAAGCTGTTTTTACCATTCTTAAACCAAAAAAAGTTTTGAAGAATTTAGAAAAATTATTTTTGTTCATTCTATTTATTTGTAAATTCATAAATCTCCTCGTTTACTCCTTCTTTTACATAAATAGTATACTTTAATGGCTGTAATATAACAATTGAATTCATAAGTTGACTTTAATTTGATATAATGGAATAGTAAATAAAAAGGATGTGAGAAAATGAAAAGGATTTGCTTTTTACTTTTAACATTGTTATTGGTAGCTCCAGTTAAAGCTGACGACTTTTCTCCTGAAATCACGAGAGTTTGGGGGACAAATCGGATTGATACAGCTGTTGGAGTAAGCAGGGTATCATATGATAATAGTAATAGTGTAATTATTGCAAATGGAAATTCTTTTCCAGATGCTCTATCAGGGTCTGCTCTCGCTAATGCGTTAGAGGCTCCGATTCTTTTAACTTCTAAAGAATCATTAAGCTCTGAGATAACAAAAGAAATTACTAGATTAAAGTCGAAAAATATTTTTGTTCTAGGATCAACAGCATCTGTTTCAGAGAATGTTGAAAATCAATTAAGGTCATTGGCTAAGGTAACTAGATTAGGAGGAGAGAATAGATATGAAACTTCTGCTTTAATAGCAAGAGAAGTAATGGATATATATGGGAAGATAGGAGTTGGTTTGGCGAGTGGAGAGGATTTCCCCGATGCTTTAACTTCTATTAGTTTTCTAGATGCTAAACAAATTCCTTTACTTTTAACAGGACCTAAAGA
>CAYSPO010000067.1:0-4642 GCA_964432945.1 uncultured Peptoniphilaceae bacterium | reverse complement strand
TAGATGCATTAAAAATTGCCTCCGTTTCTTTATTGGAGGCAAATTCTATACGAATAATTGGCGTATCTGTTGTAGAAAGATTAAAGGCAGAATAATTTGAATAGGCATGAACTACTAACTTCTCAGATTCAATCTGATTTAAAAGTCCAACTATATTCTTATCATTCTTGCTTTTAGCTTTAGATAAGTACGGATTCTTACCAACTCCTAAAATCCTGTGCTTACCATTTATCTTGTATTCAATGTCAGTAATAAGCCCTTCAATTTTTTCTTCTGCATATGAAATAACTATTCTATCTCCAACATCAAGGCTTGGATCTCCTATGGTTACCATATCAAAAGGTGTGTGATGAATCTTACAAATTTCAGTAAGAAGAACCTCACACATCCTTTTTCTTTTTTCTGGAAGTCCTAATTGCATCAGTGGATTTATCCCAAGATTCATAGTTAGTCCATCATCATTTTCTAAAGAATAGTATTCAGCTATTTTAGTCTTTGCATTTGTTGAGTTGATGGCTGTATATCTTGTCTTAAAATCTGATATTGATGAAGAAAATCTTTCTCTTGTTTTAATTTCAGTTGATATGCTTTCTGCATACTTCTTTAAAACCAACTTACCATCACGAGAAACCCCAGCAAAAGCACCAAGAGTCGATGCTATATAGTGAATAAAGTCCCTGTAAGTTTCTATATCATGGTCTTGATAAATTGCCAAAACTTCCTCACCATTTACAAAAGCTTTTACCTCATCTTCTGTCATACCTAGTTCTACCTTGCATTTCTCGCATGATAATGTAAGTAATTCAAAAGCTGTACCAAAGGTATCTGTTACTGGGAAGTTCTTATCAAATCTAAGCATATAATCATAGCCTTTTAGTTCTAAAATCTTCTTAGACCTATTTGCCTCAGTAACATCAAAGATTCCCATTGGTATGGTTTCTATCTTTTTGTTTTCTAATTCTTGATGGTAAAAAAGTTCTAGCTTTGAATCCTCTAAAGAATACCTATCTATATTTGAAAAAAGACTAATTCCAAACTCTCCAGCATAAACTGTACCTATTTCAAGTTCAGAAGATCCAGAGCAGGAACGATGAATGTATCCAGACCCTTTAAGAATATCTTTATTGGTAAATGGAATGATTGTTTCATCTTTTAAGATGATATTTCCCGTCCAGTAAAATTTACGAGAGTTCTTTTTTATAACTGTTTTATATTCTTCACTTGTTGGATACATCAATATTCCTCCAATGAAAAAGATATTTCCCACAATCCTTTATAAGAAGTATCTTTTATTAGTTTGACCTGAAACTTTTCTATATACATTTGTGTCTCTTTTAATTCTAATATTTCTGTATCTAAGTATTTAACTTTAAGATTAGACTTATTAGCAAAACTACTCAATGTCTTTACAAGTTTAGGACTACAAGAAAAACTTACAGAAATACTTGCTACTTTGTTTCTAACAATATCTCTTTGAATAGTTCCTGCCTCTGTTTCTCCTCCTGTATCTGCCTCTATATCCCTAAACTCCAAATCATAAGAATTTGGCAAAGGTAGGTCTATTCCTTCAATAATTACATATGACTGATGTTTCAATTTACCTACCTCCACTCCTTAAATTTTTACGCATTGATGCATTAACAATAACTTCATCAAGGAGAGTTCCACCAAGATAAACCGGTATAACTATATCTCCAGCATTTTCTGATTTTAAGTTTATTTTTGCAAGTGCATCAGATATTTGCCTACTGATATCTACTCCATGTATTTCATTAGATGTGTTGCTTATTCCAACTGTAGCTAATTTAGGATTTATAATCATATCGCTCGCCACATTTTTCATTGATGATTGAATCACTCCTCTGCTCTTCTCTATGCCTTTAGATAGTCCTTCCATAAAGTCTGGCATCCATGATTCATAATCAGTAAGTGGGCCAACATCTGGAACTGAAAAGTGCAAGTAAGACCTAATTGTTGATGCTACATTAGATACAGCAGATGTCACATTGCTAATTGCACTTCTAATCCCTCTTGCAATTCCATTAATCATATCCGCTCCCCAAGTAAATGCTTGTGAAGATAGATTTTTAATGTGATTAACTGCATTATCAAATCCATTTTTTATAGTAGATTGTATATTTGACATAGTAGATGAAATACTTGATTTCATAGAATTAAAAGCAGAAGAAACCGCTGACTTTGCACTATTCACTGCAGATGAAATAGTCGACTTTATAGAATTCCAAGCAGATGAAACAAGTGACTTAATGTTGTTCATTGTTGATGAGATAAATGTCTTTATTCCATTCCAAATAGATTCAACTACTGTTTTTATTGTAGTTAAAATAGTTTCAATAGTAGTTTTT
Organism: uncultured Peptoniphilaceae bacterium; assembly: GCA_964432945.1. Taxonomy (GTDB): domain Bacteria; phylum Bacillota; class Clostridia; order Tissierellales; family Peptoniphilaceae; genus CAYSPO01. The sequence goes on along the minus strand of CAYSPO010000067.1, from coordinate 2,276 downwards.
ATATTAGTCCAAGATGTAGATACGAATTCTCCAATAGAAGTTATAACTGTTGTTAAAAACTCTTTTAGCCCATTCCAAATTGTCTCCACTTTTACCTTAATGGCATCAAGGACTGTTGATATTAAGGTCTTAATACCTTCCCATATAGTTTTAATAAAATCTCTGATGGATGTAAATATTTCTGTAGTTTTAGTTGAAATAGCTGTCCATATATTAGTGAAGATAGTTAGAATTCCTGTCCAAAGATTTTTAAAGAACTCTCCTAAGCTTTGCCATAAATTCTTTGCGCCTTCAATAAAGGTATTCCAAGTTTGGGATAAAAAACTAGTAATTGAAGACCATGTTGAGCTCCATAAATCAGATATTCCTTCCCATAAATTTGCAATGAAGTCCTTTATACCATTCCAAATAGAAATTGTTGATTCTTTGGTAGTTTCCCAAATAGAGATAAGACCTTCTCTAAACCAGTCGCATTTCTTCCATAAAAGAACAAGTCCAGCTATTACTGCACCAATAGCAATAGGAACTATACCAATGGCTGATACTACTGCAGTGATTGCTGGTATAAGTGTTCCTGTAAATATTCCAACTATCTTAGTTATTCCTCCTACTATTAGAGGACCTTTGGTCATAATAGTTCCTATTGACCATACAAGCTTTCCTATAATCATAAGAACTGGACCAAGAGCAGCTATAAAAACACCTATTCCTGCAATGATACCTTTTACTGGACCTGGAAGTGCATTAAGGCCATTTACCAGTTTTGTTAATATATCTACTACTTTTCTAACAGTTGGCATTAGGAGTTCTCCAAAGGATATGGCTAATTCTTCTAAAGCAGATTGTAGGATCTTTAATTGACCACCTAAGTTATCCTGCATAGTATTTGCCATTTTTTCTGCTGTTCCATCTGCATTATATATGGCATCACTTAAACTGTTATAGTCTTTTTCACTGGCATTTATAATTGCCAACATTCCAGACATAGCGTTTTTACCAAATATCATGGATGCTGCTTGTGCTTTTTGAGTTCCATCTAAATTAGCAAAGGCTACCCTAAAGGTGCTTAGAGTCTCATCAAGTGAAAGGCCCTGTACATCTTCAATAGATAATCCCAACATGGACATTCCATTCATAACTTCTTTAGTTGGTGATGCGAGTCTTGTTAGTCCAGACCTTAAAGCTGTCCCTGCTTGTGAACCTTTTATTCCTGCGTTAGCCATTAAACCTATAGCTACTGCTGTATCTTCAACTGAGTATCTAAGTGTCCCAGCAATAGGTGCAGCATATTTAAAGGTTTCACCCATTAATGAAACATTGGTATTGGCATTAGATGATGCAGCAGCAAGAACATCAGCAAAGTGAGAAGAGTCTTCAGCTTTTAAACCAAAGGCTGTAAGGGCATCTGTTACGATATCTGAAGTAGTAGCTAGATCCTCACCACTAGCTGCAGCAAGGTTCATGACTCCTTCAATACCACTAATCATATCTTTACTTTTCCAACCAGCCATAGCCATGTAGTTCATAGCCTCTGCCGCTTCAGATGCTGAGAACTTGGTCTTGGCCCCCATTTCACGAGCCTTTTCCCTTAGGGCATCAAAGTCGGAGCCTGTTGCACCAGATACTGCTTTTACCTTTGACATACCTGAATCAAAATCTGATGCAGTCTTTACAGCCGCTACCCCAAGACCTGCTACTGCAAGAGATACTGGCATCATTTTTCTTCCTACGTTTTCTATATTTTGCCCTGTGTTTTGCCATTTTTCTCCAGTAATAGCTATGTTTTGAAGAGTCTGATTTGTGGTTGCCCCTTGCCTTTCTAGAGATTTAAGGGCTTGTTCTGTTTCAATAATTTCACGTTTAAGGGCATCATATTGCTCTTGGGAAATCTTACCTTCTGCAAGAGCCTGTTCAGCTTGTTTTTGTGCCTCTTTCAAAGAAGTTAATTTGTTCTTTGTTTCTTCTAAGGTCTGTCCTAATAGCTTATGCTTTTGTGAGATAAGTTCAGTGTTTCCAGGATCAAGTTTAAGAAGTTTGTTAACATCACGAAGTTCAGACTGAGTATGTTTAATCTCCGTATTAACTTGTTTTAATGCAGTTTGAAGTTTGGTAGTATCCCCACCAATCTCAACAGTTATCCCTTTTATTCTATTTGCCAATATCTCACCTCCTTAATTTTGAGCATCAAAAAAGCACCTACCATTTTGATAGATGCTGCTAAACAAATTTAAATTATTCTTTTACTATAGGAACCCATAATTCCATTTTATAATCTT
>CAYSPO010000066.1:0-4643 GCA_964432945.1 uncultured Peptoniphilaceae bacterium | reverse complement strand
ATATACAAACTTACCACCTACTTTTTATTTTTGTAAGCCTCTACAATCTTTGATAATTCTTCTATATCTTCATCATTTATTGAATCAATATCTATCAATTTAGAAACCATTAAAGGTAAAGCAGACGATACTGCTCCAATTTTTTTGTATCTAGCCACAAATCCATTGCCTCATAATGTTTTTTCGATATTGTAGGTCCATAAGTTCTACCAACTTGCTTATTATACTCTCCAAAACCTTCTATTTTTATAGCTTCTTTTTCCAACATTTGATTTAAAAGTATGTGTATAGATGATTTTTTCCATGTTTTATTTACACAGAATTCCAAGATTTCACCACGAGTTAATGGTCTATCATATTCCCACAATGTATCCATGATTTGTTTTTCATTTGGTGTTAAAATAAATTTTTTCATTATAAATAAAATCCCCCCTTAAATATACTAATAATTATTATAAATTTGATATACATATAAATCAACTATTTTTTTACATTTAAAAATATTTCACTAAAAAAGCACAAATGTTTACCAGTAAATAGGGCTTTCTTAAGTTATTAAAATTTTGGAATTATATTTCCACTTTCCTTATAATAATAATTTATGAGCTTATCAAAAGCTTGATCATGCATATATTCTGGATATGTGTATTCCCCAAGCACTAAATATCTTTCGTTATTTACAGCTGCTTCTCTTACATAATTTTCTATCTTTTTATAGTCATTCCAATTTACTGTATATATATAAGATAAAAAGCTTAATCTTATTATAACAATCATAAGGATAGCTTTATAGACTCTAAAATCTATCAAATCAAGTTTATTTCCATATAGCAAAGAAAAGAATATAAGCAAGTTGAAAATATATGAACAGAAAAAGTTTCTTGCTCCTACTGGGCTAATAAATAGTAAAGGTCCCATAGATATAGCCATAGAGATACAAGAAAAGATGCATAGATTTTTATATCTCCCATCTAATCTACCTGCCATCAATAATATTGAACCATAATATAAAATATGAAGTATAAGATTTATTTTTATAAATCTTTCTGATTTTGTAAGTACAATTCCTATAGAAGATATTATAGATATTATATTAATTCCTATATTTTTATAGTTTTTTTCTTTAATTAATTTATAAAGCATATAAACTAATATAATTAAAATTAATATATGGATAAGATGAGAACCAAGGCTAAGATACTTTTGAAATACTTTCCAATTCGTTTTAATACTTTCAAAAATATTATCATTAGCAAGGCTTCTATAAGTATCTTCTTTTGAAAATATTTTTAAATATATTGGAGATGAGAACATAACTATATTTCCTATAAGCGAACCAATAAAACTTATTACAACATTTTTCTTGCTTATATTTGAACTAAAGTAAAGAATAAATGGAAAGAATAACATATATAAAGATATATTTTCCATAAATAAACAAGATGAAAAAGCTAAAATGAAAATTAAAATATATTTTTTATTTGATTCTTTCATATGAATCGATATATAACCTAACAGTAATAGAAAAAACACAGGAGGTATGTAGTTAAAAAAACCTGCATTCCAAACAATATCCTCTCTAAAAATACTAATATCAAGAAAAAGTAAGCTTAGAATAGAAAATACAAAAGAACTAAATTTCTTATTAGTGATTTTTCCTATAAGAGCAATAATTGCTGATAGCAAAATAAATTTTATTACAATTTTTGACCCTCTACTAACAAATAAAATGGATAAACCATTTCCTAATATCCTCCCATTAAGATAGCTATACGTTCCTAATGTCTCTTTTACAATATCCTTAAAACTAAAACCCAAATACAAAAACCTATTAAAATCATCGCCTGATGGTGGAAAAACAGATAAAAGATATATGCTTATTAAAGATATAATCCCTATAATTATAAAATAATATTGCTTTTTGCTTTTCATTTTAATCTCCTTCTATAAGAAACTTCTAGCAAAGTATTCTACTTTACTATATATTATATACTATTCGAAATTATCTTATATATTTTATTTAGTAAAATATAAAAAAAGAAGCCTAGTTAAAAGGCTAGACTTCTTTATACTAAAATAAATCCTATTTAACAACAATATTTACAATTTTTCCTGGAACAAATATTCTCTTAACTACTTCTTTGCCAGAAATAAACTTTTCGTAAATTTCTGTTTTTTCTATTTCTGCCATTACTTCTTCTTCGCTAGCATCAGCTGAAACTTCAACAGTTCCACGCATTTTACCACTTATTTGAACTGGTAAGTTAATATTTGATTCTTTAGTTTTTTCTTTATCAAATATTGGCCAGCTCGCTTCATGGATGTAGCCATCATTACCTATTCTATCCCATATTTCTGTTGTAATATGAGGAGCAACTGGGTTTAATAAAATTAAAAAAGTTGTAAATTCAGCTCTATTAACTGAACCTTTAGCTTTTAATTCATTTTGAAGAGTCATAAGCTGAGCTATAGCTGTATTGTATTTTAAATTTTCATAATCATTAGATACTTTTTCTATTGTTTTATGGAATAGAGTTTCCATATCTTCTGAATATTCTTCTCCTTCTACAAGGATCTCTTGAAGATTCCACACTCTTTCTAAAAATCTCCTACAACCTTTAACTCCATCATCTGACCAAGGTGCATCTTTTTCAAAGTCGCCTATGAACATTTCATAAGTTCTCATTGTATCTGCTCCATATTCATTAACAATATCGTCAGGATTGATTACATTTCCTCTAGACTTAGACATTTTTTCTCCATTGTCTCCTAGAATCATTCCATGAGAAGTTCTCTTCATATATGGCTCTTTATTGTAAACTAATCCAAGGTCATATAAGAATTTATGCCAAAATCTTGAATATAGAAGGTGAAGTGTTGTATGCTCCATACCCCCATTATACCAATCAACTGGTCCATAGTGCTTTAAGGCTTTCTCACTAGCCAATTCTTCACTATTATTTGGATCAGTATATCTTAAGTAATACCAAGAAGATCCTGCCCATTGAGGCATTGTGTCAGTTTCTCTTTTAGCGGCCTTCCCACATTTTGGACAAGTGGTATTTACCCATTCGTCTATTTCTGATAATGGAGATTCTCCAGTAGCAGTTGGGCTGTAATTCTCTACTTCAGGTAGCTTCACTGGTAAGTCCTCTTCAGGAACAGCTACCCAACCACAATCTTCACAATACACTACAGGAATTGGTTCTCCCCAATATCTTTGTCTTGAGAAAACCCAGTCTCTTAATTTATAATTAGTTGTTCTTTTACCGATTCCATCATTTTCAAGTTTATTTGAGATAAATTCAATAGCTTCTTCAACATTCATACCATTCATTTCGCCTGAATTTATCAAAGTACCATTAGCAATATCAGTGTGAGCTTCTTTAGTGATGTCTCCCCCATCAATTACTTGACGAATTGCAAGATTAAACTTATTAGCAAACTCATAGTCTCTTTGATCATGGGCTGGAGATGCCATAACAGCACCAGTTCCATAAGTCATAAGAACATAGTCTGAAACCCATACAGGAATTTCTTCTTTACTTACAGGATTTGTAACTGTAAGACCTTTGATTTCAACTCCTGTTTTTTCTTTATTTAATTCTGATCTTTCAAAATCTGATTTTAACGAGGATTGGTGTTGGTAATCCTTTATTTCATCTAAATTTTCTATTTTATCTGCATATTTTTTCAAAATAGGATGCTCAGCAGATACTACTAGGAAAGTTGATCCATAAAGAGTATCTGGTCGTGTTGTATAAATTTTTATCTTATCATCTACTTCGTTAAGAGAAAAATCTACCTCTAAACCATGGCTTCTTCCTATCCAGTTTATTTGAGATTGTTTAACTTTTTCTGGATAATCTACTAACTCTAAATCATCAATAAGTTTGTCTGCGTATTCAGTTATTTTAAGCATCCATTGATCTTTAACCTTATGCTCAACATGGGCTCCACATCTTTCACATTCGCCATTAACAACTTCTTCATTAGCTAAACCTACTAGACAAGAAGGACACCAGTTTACTGATGATTCTTTTTTATATGCTAAACCTTTTTCAAAGAACTTCAAGAAAATCCATTGAGTCCATTTATAGTATTCAGGATCTGTAGTGTTTATTTCTCTATCCCAGTCAAAAGAAAAGCCTATAGATTGTAATTGAGCTTTAAATCTAGCTACATTATCTCTAGTAACATCAGCTGGATGAATTTTGTGTTTGATAGCATAATTTTCTGTTGGTAAACCAAAAGCATCCCAGCCCATTGGATAGAGAACATCTTCGCCTTGGAGTCTTCTTTTTCTAGCTACTATATCAAGTGCTGTATAAGGCCTAGGGTGTCCTACATGAAGACCTTGACCTGATGGGTAAGGAAACTCTACTAATGCGTAGAATTTTTCTTTGTTTTCATCCATTTCACTTTTAAATGTTTTGTTTTCATTCCAAAATTCCTGCCATTTTTTCTCAATGACGTGCGGATTGTATTTATCCATCTTCTCTCCTTTTGCTAAAATTCTATATAATTAACAGTTCTTGGGTAAGGGATTACATCTCTTATATTAGACATACCAGTTACATACATAACCATTCTCTCAAAACCAAGACCAAAACCAGCGTGCTTAACTCCTCCATACTTGAGAA
>CAYSPO010000065.1:0-4817 GCA_964432945.1 uncultured Peptoniphilaceae bacterium | reverse complement strand
CCTAAGAAAGAAATAAACTTAAGGATATAGGAAATTATTCTTAAGTCTACATTTTCAGGATCATTCTTTAGATTTATAAAAAAACTAATAGTTAAATCATAAATATCACTTTCGATAGAGCCATCTTGGATAGATCTATTTATCATTTCAGCTACTAAATTCCCGCCAGCAATTGTCCCTATATTTTTAGTTAGAAAAGAATTACTCTCTAAAAGATTTCCTTCTTTGAGATAGTAAAAATTTCTTCCTTTATTAAGGTCATACTCTACAATATTAAAAAGATTCGTGAATGATGCTATCTTAGATGTTTTTTTTAAGGCACCTTGTGCCATTACAGAAATTTTCCCTAAATCCCTAGTTAAAAGCACCAAAATCTTACTTGTTTCTTTAAAATCTATTTGGTTTATTACAATTCCTTGAACATTATTTATAACCAAATCCTTTTACCGCTTCTTCCTTATTTCTCCAGTCTTTTGTTATCTTAACCCACAATTGTAGATTTACCTTTGTATCCATTAATCTTTCGATATCTTGCCTTGCTTCACTTCCGATTTTTTGAATCATCTTCCCGCCCTTACCAATTACCATAGGTTTGTGAGATTTTTTTTCAACATGAATATTAGCATAAACATCAATTAGATTTTTATTTTCTCTTTGAGATATTTTATCCACTTCTACTGCTATTCCGTGAGGTATCTCATCGGACATATTTAATAAAACTTTTTCTCTTATTATTTCACCAATGATTAGTCTTTCTGGTTGATCTGTAATCATATCATCAGGATAATACATAGGTCCTTCTTCTAAATGCTCTAGAATAGCTTCTATAATTTGCTCGAAGTCTACATCCTCTTCAGCAGAAATAGGTATAACTTTTTCAAAGAAGTTCATATTTGTATATGTCTCTATATTTTTGTGTAGTGTTTCATTGTCAGAGATATCTATCTTATTTACCAATAAGATTTTAGGTGTTGTGATTTTCTCTAATTTATCAAAAATATACTTATCTAATTTACCAAATTCAGGACCTGCTTCTACCATCATAACTATTACATCAACTTCTTCTAAAGTTGAAGTAGAAACATTTAACATATATTCACCTAACTCGTTTTTAGGCATTTGAACACCAGGAGTATCTAAAAATACTATTTGGCAGTCCTCATCTGTATAAATCATTTGTATCTTATTTCTCGTTGTTTGGGGTTTGTCGGAAATTATAGAAATCTTTTCTCCTATTAATTTATTTAAAAGAGTTGATTTTCCAACATTGGGTCTTCCTATTATTGTAACAAAACCTGATTTGAAAGTCACTATTTCACCTGCTTTACTTTTTATTTTAATAAATTTACTAATGGCTGATAGAAAATTAATATGCCAATGATTACTGAAACAATTGCTGTAAATAAAACTGCTCCAGCAGCTACATCCTTTGCTAATTTTGCTAGAGGATGAAACTCTGAAGTAATTAAGTCAACTATATACTCAACAACTGAGTTAAATAATTCTGATATTATAACTAAAGCAATTATTAATATAAGTACAATAAATTCAATTTTCGGTATTTTCAGAAAAAAAGCCAAAACTAAAACTATAGCAGCTACTAAAAAATGTATTCTTAGATTTTGTTCATTTTTAACTGCTGATTTAATTCCAGTTATAGCATACTTAAAAGAATTTATTAGCTCTTTAATATTAATCACGACTCTTACCTAGCTTTAAAGCTGATTTTTCTTTAGCTCTCATAATTTCCTTTTCTTCTTCATCCATATGATCATACCCTAAAAGATGAAAGATAGAATGAACTACAAGATAAATAATTTCATCGTCAAGGCTATTTCCAATCTCCATCGCCTGTTCTTCGGCCCTATCGATGCATATAACTACATCGCCTAGAGTTCCACTATACTCATCCCATGAAGGAAAAGATAATACATCTGTAACAATATCTTTACCCCTGTATGAAGAATTTAACTCTTTAATTTCATCACCACCCACAAGAGATAGTGAAACTTCAACATCTTCTGTAAAGTTTTCTGTTTGTAGACAGGCCGTAATATATTTTTCAATCCTAGATATTAATTCACCTGAAATTTCAAACTCACTTGTTCTATTATCTACTTGTAAAATCATATCATTTCTCTTCTTCATACTTGTCATATGCATCTATTATTTTTTGAACTAAAGGATGTCTCACAATATCATCGGAAGTAAGATGAATAAAGCTAATATCCTCTACTTCTTTGAGGATTTCTTCTATAATAACAAGCCCCGACTTCTTGCCTCTTGGCAGGTCAACTTGAGTAACATCTCCTGTAATAACTGCTTTAGAACCATAGCCAAGCCTTGTTAGAAACATCTTCATTTGTTCAGGAGTAGTATTTTGAGCCTCATCCAGTATAACAAATGCATTATCTAAAGTTCTACCCCTCATATAAGCTAAGGGAGCAACTTCAATTATTCCACTCTCTATCAACTTAAGATAATTCTCATAACCCATTATTTCGAATAAACCGTCATATAAAGGTCTTAAATAAGGATCAATTTTTTCATTCAAGTCTCCTGGTAAAAAGCCTAAGCTCTCTCCAGCCTCTACTGCTGGTCTTGTAAGTATAATTCTATTTACTTCTTTTTCTCTAAAAGCAGTAACTGCCTTAGCAACAGCAAGATAAGTTTTACCTGTACCTGCTGGGCCAATTCCAAAAACTATATCTTTATTTGAAATTTCGTCTATATAAAGTTTTTGTCCCATTGTTTTAGGTTTTACACTTTTACCGTCATAAGTTATGGCAACTGGATGTCCATATAACATTTTAGAATCAGGATTCTTACCCTTTTTTATCATATTTACAATATATCTCAAACTTTGATCATCTATACTAGCTTCTTTTTCGATTTTATTTAATACATTATTTACAGCTAACTCTGCTGACATTGCATTAACATCATTTCCTTTGATTTCAATACCATCTATTTCATGATTGATGCTTACATCAAAGGCCTTTTCGATATATTTGGAATTATAATCTAAGTTACCAAAAAACTCTCTTAATAAAGTTTTATCTATTGAAACATTGATTTTTATTTGTATCACCTCGGTATTTTAATTATAACATATAGGGACTATTTTTTGCTCTAAAGTCTGATAAATTGAATATATTTCTAAAAAAACAAGCCTTATTCTAAGAGAATAAGGGCTTGTCTTCTTTGTAAATTAGATTATCTAATAAATTACCTAATACTGTAGATGTTATTCCTAATACTATGATTCCTATATAAGAAATTACAAGTGCATAAAAGAACGATCCAGTAGAGAAATAAAGTATTGAACCTGAGAATATAGCAGGAACTAACTTAAATATTTCAATATTCTGAGCATAGGTCATAGTAAAAGATAAAAGAAAAGCAGGAATAAATATCCAAAGTCCATTACTAAAGAAATTATTTTGTATAATTGCAGATAAATATGCTAAAAACACTCCTAAAAATACAGATGGAAGACTATGTTTTATTGACTTTGAATCTGCTCCCCCGTAAAAATAAATAGTCCAACCAATAAAACCTGGCCATGCTAAAATCCCTAATTGGTTTGCAATTAGAGTCCATGCTGCTCCTACAAGTCCTACAGAAATTGATAGACCTAAAACTTTTTTCATAAAACACCTCTTTCTAATTTTTAAATTTTTATCTTAGATAAAAATTAACTATATCCATAATAGTATTAAGCAAATAAGGCATTTTGTAAAGGTCATATCCTAAAAGTGATATAATTTTTTGATTTCTATTATATACAGTATTCTTATGAACATATAAAACTTCAGAAACTTTTTCTACATCAAAGTCATTTAGTACCATCTGGCATACTGTTTCAAATAGTTCTTCACCTTGAGTCTTTCCTTTTTGAACTAGAGTATCTCTTATATTCGATCTTTTTATTCCTAAATATTTTAAATTTAAATTTCTATAATGATTTATATCTTCAAAAAATAATTTTTCATAATTACCTAAAAATAACTTTGAAAGTCTAAAAGCTAGTTCAGCTTCCATATTTGCATTCTGAATTTCTCTTATATTTTGATAAACATCACTTATTCCTATTGAAACATTAGCTAACTCATAGCTTTTTAAGTAATCCAAAAGATCGTTTGTAAATTTATCTAGAATTTTCCTATCCCAATCTTTATCTACGAAAATATAAATATTATCTTCAATACTTGAAATATAAAGGTTTGATTCACTCTTAAGCTGTTTCTTTATGTTTTTAAGTAAAACTTCAGATATATATTTATTTATGCCTAAACTATCTAATTGACTTTGATCACTTGCATTACTTATATTTATTACAATTAATCTATTTGTTTTACTCAAATCCCAGTTTATTTTTTTAGCATAATCTTCAGCTAAGGTATAGTCTTTGAAATTCCAAAAAAGTAAATCTTGAACGAACTTATCTTCAGATAAATTCCTTTCCTGAGAAACTTCAATCGCATTAGTATGCAATAAGCTACCTGCTATTGCTATTACATCGACAAAATCCATGCTGTAATTTATATCATGTTTAACCTTTGCTATTAGTATAGCTTTTACTTTCCCATTTTCTGTAATATATTTTCCTATATATTTTCTTGAATCATACTCAATTATTCTAAATTCATCTACAGGAGATTCAAAGTTAGATAAAAATAAATTTAGTAATTCTTCAGCTATAGTTTTTACTTGTATATTAACTGTACTAGGATATATTAGATTGTTTTCTATATCATAGATATAAAGGCTTTCCCCATATTTTTCTTCAAAGTATTTATAAGATTCCAAAGCAT
>CAYSPO010000064.1:0-5020 GCA_964432945.1 uncultured Peptoniphilaceae bacterium | reverse complement strand
TTTATTACGAGTGGGGAGTTCCCCACTCATATTTATTTATGAGGAGTGATTTAATGAGTGGTATCTTGAATAAGATTTCTCCCAAAATAGAAGAAATTATATCTGACTTAAATTTATACTTAATCGATATGAAATATTATAAAGAAAATTCAGAATTTCTATTAGAAATCTATATTGATAGTAAAGGTGGCTTAACCATGGATCAGTGCGAAGAAGCCACTAGAGAAATTAACAAATATTTAGATACGGAAGATCCTATTGAAGATACTTATACTTTGATTGTATCTTCTCCTGGTTTAGATAGGCCATTGAAAACCAATTTAGACTTAGAGTTGGCTATTGGTTCTGAAATTGAATTAAATTTTTATTCTAATTTCAACGGACAAAAGAAAATTTATGGTAACTTAGTTGGTTTTACTGATAAATATTATATTGTTAAAAATGAAAAAGATGAAGAAATAGAAATTGAAAAGTCATCAGTTTCTAAAATTAATAAGGCAATTAGAATTTAGGTTTGGTGGATAATGAATAAAGATTATTTATTGGCTTTAGAACAAATAGAAGAAGAAAAAGGAATATCTAGAGAAGCAATTCTAGAAACTCTAGAAAAAGCGCTTATCAAGTCCTATGAAAAGAACTTTGATAATAATGCTAATGTTGAGGTAGAAATAAATAGAAAAAATGGTGAAATCAATGTATATTCAATGAAGAAGATTGTTGAAGAACCAGAAGATTCTATTTCAGAAATAAGTTTGACAGAAGCAAAAAAAATGAATAGCTTATACGAAATAGGAGATACAGTACCAATAGAAGTAACACCTAAAAATTTCGGAAGAATTGCTGCACAAACTGCAAGAAATATAGTAATTCAAAAAATTAAAGACTTTGAGAGAGAAGCTATTTACGATGATTTTATCGATAGAGATAGAGAGTTAATTAATGGAACTATTCAAAGAATAGAAAACGGTAATCTCTTTATAGATCTTGGTAAAACAGAAGGAATTGTACCTATATCTGAGCAAGTACCAAATGAAAAGTATAATGTAAATAATAGAATGAAATTTTACATTAAGGAAGTTAGAAATACTACTAAAGGCGCTCAAATTATTCTTAGTAGATCTTGTAAAGAGCTAATCACTAGATTATTTGAATTAGAAGTACCAGAAATTGCAGATGGCACTGTTGAAATACACGCTATAGCTAGAGAAGCTGGATCGAGAACAAAGATAGCAGTTTTCACAAATGAAAGTGAAATAGATCCTGTAGGAGCATGTGTAGGATTCAAAGGTACTAGGGTAAAAACGATAGTTGATGAATTGAATGGAGAAAAAATAGATATAATTGTGTATAATGACGACATAAGTGAATTTATATCTAATTCTTTATCACCATCAGATGTTGTTAAAGTTATTTCTAATGAGGAGTTAAAAACAGCTCTAGTTATAGTTCCAGATGACCAATTATCTTTATCTATAGGTAAAGAAGGACAAAATGTTAGATTAGCTGCAAAACTAACTAACTGGAAGATAGATATTATTGGTGAAGAAGAATATAATAAGAGATGTGAAGAAGGTACTTTAGAAGAATTATTTGAAGAAAAAACTGTACAAGCTGATGAAAGTAGTTTAGAAGCAGAAAATTCTTTTGAAGACTCTAATGAAGAAGAAGTAAACGACGATAACTTAGATATAGAAGTTTCAGAAGGTGAAGATATAAACTTTGAATCTGAATCTACTTCAAGTTTAGAGAATTAATCCAAAATCAATTCAGATAAATCAGAGGAAGAAGTAACTGAAAATGAAAGTGATTCTGATGAAGATACATCTGAAGAAATTTTATAGTTAGTAAAGTTTATATATTTTATAAAATAAAATTAGATTAAAAATGGGGATACTTATGAAAAGCAAAAAATTACCGATGAGAAAATGTATTGCTTGTAATGAAAATTTTCCTAAAAAACAATTGATAAGAATTGTCAATAATAAAGATGAAGGAATTATGGTTGATTATACAGGTAAACTAAATGGCCGTGGTGCCTATATCTGTAAGTCAGCTGAATGTATTAAAAATATAAAAAAAACTGGCAGATTAGCCAATGCATTAAAATCAAAAATACCCGAAATTATTTATGAGGAGATTGAAGATTATGTAAGTGAGAGCTAGTTTAGGAGGTAAGTTAATATATGAGAATTTACGAATTAGCAAAAGAATTAAACTTAAGAAGTAAGGACCTAGTTGAATTAATTAACGAGCTAGGAATTGAGGTTTCTAGCCATATGGCCACATTAAAGGGAGATGAACTAGATCTAGTTATGGCTTATCTAAAAGAAGACAAAGATAATAGTACTACTAACGCTTCAGAAGAAATATTAGATGAAGAGCAAGTTGATGAAGTAGAAGAAATTGAAAAAACAGAAGAATTAGAAAATACTGAAATCGAAGAAGAAATAGATGATGATTCTATTGAACTTCCTTCATCAATGACTGTTTTAGAATTCTCCGAATTAATTGGTAGCAATATAAATCAAGTTATCATGAAATTAATCGAGCTTGGGGTTATGGCAAGCCAAAATGAACAAATAGATTATGAAACTGCAGCAATTTTAGCTGGAGAATTTGGCCTTGAAACAAGAGAAAAAGCATACGAAGCTGAAGTAGATGATACTAATTTTGAAATTATTTTAGACTTTGAAGATAAGGAAAAAGATTTAAAACATAGACCTCCTGTTGTAACAGTAATGGGTCATGTTGACCATGGTAAGACTTCTTTATTAGATAGAATTAGAGAATCTCATATAACTAGGGGAGAGGCTGGGGGAATAACTCAACATATAGGTGCTTCTACTGTAAAAGTAAATGATGAGACAATAGTGTTTTTAGATACTCCTGGTCATGAAGCTTTCACAGCTATGAGATCAAGGGGTGCATCTATAACTGATATAACTATCCTTGTTATAGCTGCAGATGACGGAGTTATGCCTCAAACTATAGAAGCAATAAACCATGCAAAAGCTGCAGGTGTTCCAATAATTGTAGCTGTGAATAAAATGGACAAACCAGAAGCTAATATAGACAGAGTTTACCAAGAATTAACTGAAAATCAATTAATGCCAGAAGAGTGGGGTGGAGATATTGTTACTGTCCCTGTATCTGCTAAGACTGGTCAAGGAATAGATGACCTTCTTGAAATGGTGTTAATGATAGCTGAGTTAGAAGAGTTAAAAGCTAATCCAAATAGAAATGCTATTGCAACTGTTATAGAAGCTAACCTTGATGTTGGTAAAGGACCTGTCGCAACAGTTCTTGTTCAAAAAGGAACCTTAAAGTTCGGAGACATTATTCTTTCAGGTGTAACTAGCGGTAGAATAAGAGCTATGTTTGACGATCAAGGCAAGCCTGTTAAAAGCGTAGGACCATCTATGCCAGCCCAAATATTAGGTTTATCTGAAGTTCCTGAATCTGGAGATCAACTGTTTGTAGTAGATGACGAAAGAACTGCAAGAGATTATGCTGAGTCTTTAAAAGATAAACTTAAAGATGATAAGGTAAAAGCAAGTGAAAATATATCTCTTGATGCTTTATTCGATAACTTACAAACTGGTGATATGAAAGATCTTAACCTGATTATTAAAACTGATGTTAAGGGAACTATTGATGCAGTGACTGGTTCTTTAGCTAAATTAAGCAATGAAGAAGTAAAGGTTAATTTTGTTCATACTGGTGTAGGAGGTATCACTGAATCTGATGTTTTATTAGCTGATACTTCAAATGCTGTAATAATTGGATTTAATGTAAGACCAAATGCTACTGCTTCAGACAGTGCAAAAAGAATGAATGTAGACATTAGAACTTATAGAGTTATATACGAAGCTATAGCAGATGTTGAAAAAGCTATAAACGGTATGCTTACTCCAGAATTTACTGAAGAAGTAATAGGTAGAGCTGAAGTTCGTCAAGTTTTCAAAGTTCCTAACCAAGGTAATGTTGCAGGTATATATATGCAAAACGGTAAAGTTACTAGAAATGCAACTGTTAGGCTTCTAAGAAATGATGTTATTGTAACTGAATCATCAATAAGCTCACTAAAAAGATTTAAAGATGATGTTAAAGAAATTAATACCGGATATGAAGGTGGCTTAGGTTTAGATGGTTATGATGACATAAAAGAAGGGGATTCTATGGAATTCTATGTCATGAAAGAGGTTGCGAGATAATGAATAATAGAAGAGTTAGCAGGATTTCAACAGAGATTAAAAGAGTAATATCACAACTAATTATAGAGTCGATTAAAGATCCAAGAGTAAATGAATTGACTACAATTACAGATGTTGAAGTAACTAATGACCTTAGTTTTGCTAAAGTCTATGTTGGTGTTTTCGGAGATGATGAAGCTAAAGCTGATGCTATAGAGGGCTTAGAAAATGCTAAAGGTTTTATTAAAAGAGAATTAGGTCAAAAAATTGAATTAAGGCATATCCCTGAACTAATATTTGAGATTGATGAAACCATTGAACAAGGCAATAAAATCGAATCGTTAATAAAAGAAATCAATAAAGGTGAAAAATAAATATGAATTTTTTGGAAACTGTTAATTCAATTAAAGAAGCAGTAATGGCAGCTAAATCTATTGGTTTATGCGGCCATGTTAAACCAGATGGAGATTGCCTTGGATCATCTTTAAGTTTATATAAAGGTATTCAACAAATCAATAAAAATGTTTCTATAATTCAAAATGATAAAATTCCAGACTATCTTCATATTTTGAAAAACACCTCAGAAATGACAAACTACACTCCAGACTTATCGTATGACTTGTTTATAGTATTAGATTCAAGCTCTATTGATAGGATTGGAGACTGTCAAAGCCTATTTAAAAAAGCTAATAAAACCATTTGTATTGATCATCATAGATCTAATTCATTTTTTGCAGATATTAATCTTGTTGATCCAGATAAATCTTCTACCTGTGAATTAGTATATGAATTAATAACAGCTATGGAGTTAGAGTATAGTGTTGATA
>CAYSPO010000063.1:0-5154 GCA_964432945.1 uncultured Peptoniphilaceae bacterium | reverse complement strand
AAAAGAATTAAATAATATTTTAGAAATAATAGCAGCACAGTATTTTTTAATATGCAGGGAATGGAAAGAACACTTTAAAATAGATGACATTAAATTCTATTGTTAAAATTATTTCATAATACAGTATAAGGCAGATATGGGATTTGTTTATATATCAACTGGGGAGCATGTCATAATAGTGATGGGTGCAATATATATTATAAAACCAAGGATTTTAGGAACTTTAAACAAATTAGTATACTTATATTGAAGTCATTGTCAGTAGCGACGTATCAATAAAAGTACGTCACAACAGTAATCAAATTAAAAATAATAAAAAACTATAGAATTAAAACCTTAGCGGTTCAGATGTAAAATTCTGGGCCGCTTTTTTTATTTCCCCTAGAAAGGAGGTTGCCTATATGGTAAATGATGATGTCAATAACAAGGCTATAAACATTGAAATTAAGGTTGCACAGTATTTTGCAAAAGCTATCTTAAAAGCAATGAAAAAGATTATGATTCAAGAATCTTTGGTAAATTTTTAAAGAGTAATTTAAAAGATTATTGGAAGTAGAGGATAGGTAATTATATTTTTATGGCTTTTTTATTTTTGCAGATAAGTTTAATTAACAGAAGAATATGACAAGTTATGTGTTTATAGGGTGAATATGATACCATATATGGTAATAAATTAAATTAATTATAGAAATATATTTAATTTTAAATCTGCATATTAGATTTGGGGGAGAGCTTAATGAAGGATGGATTATATGAAAAAATATTAGATAATGCTTCTAAAAAAGAACTGGGGAATAAAAAACATAAAGAAACCAGAAATATAGATAATAGTGAAATATCTAAAGTTCTTTCAATTGCATATCAAAAAACAATTCGTGAAATCTTATCACAAAAAGATAATATAGATAAGTTAAAATTCATAGAAGATCTTAATAAAACTATAGGTATCCAAGGTTTTGATCATAATGATAAAAAAATTGAAGAACTCCTTGCTATACATACTGAAAAAGAAGACTTTGATCAATTGATTCAATATAGGCCTAAAACATCTATAGCCACAAGTACACTTTTCACTGGCAATTCAGGTCCGACCTTAGAAAGTGAACTCAGTAGAGAGATTAGAACAGCTGATGAAATCGACTTTTTAATATCTTTTATTAAATTTAGTGGATTAAGACTTATCTATGATGATTTAAAAGAATTCACAAAAAATAACAAACTTAGAGTAATCACGACTTCATATATGGGAGCTTCAGATTATAAGGCAATACTAGAACTTTCAAAATTACCTAATACAGAAGTGAAAATATCCTATGACACCAAGAGAACAAGGCTTCATGCTAAGGCGTATTATTTTAAAAGAAATACAGGATTTAGCACGGCTTATATAGGATCTTCGAATTTATCAAATCCTGCATTATCTAATGGGCTAGAATGGAATCTTAAAGTTTCTGAATACACATCTAAAGATGTAGTAGATAGCTTTAAAAAGACTTTTGAAACTTATTGGAATGATGAAGAATTTAGAACTTTTGAACCTACTGATGAAAGGAATAGAAAAGAATTAAAAGAATCCTTAAGTATGAAAGAAAGGGATGAATCCCAATATATATTCTTTGACCTAAGACCCTACTCCCACCAAAAAGAAATACTTGAAGATCTAAGGCTAGAGAGAGAAGAATATGATTCTCATAAAAACCTTGTAGTTGCTGCAACAGGTACAGGAAAAACTATGGTAGCCGCTTTTGACTATAAAAAACAATTAAAAAATGAAGAAAAAAAACTCTTGTTTTTAGCTCATAGGGAGGAAATATTAAGGCAAAGTCTTTATACATTTAGAAATGTATTAAAGGATCAAAACTTTGGAGAAATGTGGGTAGCAGGAGATAAGCCAGTGGAAAATACTCATGTATTCGCTTCAATACAGAGTCTTATTTCATCTGATAATTTTAAAACTTATCCTAAAAATTACTTTGATTATATTGTAATAGATGAAAGTCATCACACCGGAGCTACTAGTTATCTAAAAGTTATTGACTACTTTAAGCCCAAAATACTTCTCGGTTTAACAGCAACCCCAGAAAGAATGGATGGGGAAAATATATTAGAACATTTTAATGACAGAATAGCATCTGAAATAAGGCTTAGTGACGCAATTGATAGAAAACTTCTATGTCCATTTCACTATTTTGCAGTTACCGATCCAGAGGATCTTAATAATTTAAAATGGACTAGAGGTGGCTATGACATTAATGAGTTAGAGAATGTATACACTAAATCTAAGCAAAGAGTTCAAGTTATAATAGACAGTATGAATAAATACTTAAAGGATATAAATGACTTTAAAGGACTAGGCTTCTGCGTGAGTATCAAGCATGCAGATTTCATGGCAAAATCCTTTATTAAGGCAGGAATTCCTTCTATAGCACTACATTCAGAAAGTCAAAAGAGTGAGAGAGTAAAGGCTAGAGAGCTTTTAAGAAAAGGAGAAATAAAGTGCATTTTTACTGTAGATTTATTTAATGAGGGAGTGGATATACCAGAAATAGATACAGTGCTGTTTTTAAGACCAACCCAATCTCTTACAATATTTACTCAGCAATTAGGAAGAGGGTTAAGGTTAAGTAGTGGAAAAGAGCTATTAACAGTTTTAGATTTTGTAGGTCAAGCTCATGAAAATTATGATTTTTCAGGTAAACTCAGAACTCTAATAGGCAGAACAAGTAGGGGAATAAGATATGAAATAAAAGAAGAATTTCCTAATATGCCAGCGGGTTGCCATATAAAGTTGGAGAAAATAGCGAAAGAATATATATTGAAAAATATTCAAGCTGACAGTTTTAATATAAGAACTTTAAGAAACATGGTTAAAAATTTCAGTTTGAATTTTACTAACCAGTTAAATTTAAATAATTTTTTGGATAATTATAGAATAGATAGGGATAAATTTTACTCTAAATACTCATTCTATAAGATCCTTCACGAAGTAGGACTAAAAGAAGAATACAGACTTGTAAATAATAAAGAATTGAAAAATTCTTTAAGAAGATTTGCAACAGTAGATTCTAAAAATCTTTTAAATTTTTCTAAAAAAATATTTACAAGTAGTATAGAAGATTTATCATTAAGCCCTAAAGAAGAGAAAATGCTAGCAATTTTTCATTATACAATATGGGGAGATAAGCCATCTTTAAGCTTTAGAGAATCTTTGAGAACTTTAAAATGTGATAATTCAGATTTAGTGGGGGAACTTTTAGAACTAATTGAGTACAATAAAAGGAATATTAAAATTATAGAGGAAGAGTATGATAAGGAAATTCCTTTAGATATTCATGCAACTTATACATTAGATCAAATTTTAGCAGCCTTTGGAAAACATACAGAGAAAAAGAAAACTTCCTTTAGAGAAGGAGTATTATATATAAAAGAACTCAATACTGATTTATTATTTATTACAATAAATAAAAGTGAAGAAGATTATCTAGTATCAACTATGTATAATGACTATGCTATAAATAGAAATCTTTTTAATTGGGAAAGCCAAAGTACTACAGGAATTAATACTCCAACAGGGCAAAGGTATATAAGCAAAGATAAGGGACATAAGGTTTTACTTTTTGTAAGGGAATATAAGAAACTATACAATAATGCAGCTCCCTATGTCTTCTTAGGAAATGCAAGCTATATTTCCCATAAGGGTAATAGACCTATAGAAATAATCTGGAAGATGGATAAGCCTATTCCAGAGAAAATATTAAATGAATCAAATTTAAAAGCTGTTAGGTAAAAGTAATTATTAGAAGTTAAGGCTTTATTTTTGAGAACTAATTAGATAAAAATAAATTTTTTAGATTATTGTAAAATATTAGAGTTATATTTCTAAAATATTTTAATACAGGAGGAAACAGATGAATATACCAGGAATTATATTGATTTTAATAGGTATAGTATTTTTAATTTATTCTATTATATCTAGGAATGAAATTAATATTAATAAAATAGATAAATTTAATATAAAAGATATAGATAAGCTTTTAAATTTACAATTTACAGCCAATATTATAAATTCCTTAATTATGATTTGCTTGGGATTTATTATAGTAATTTATAATTTTTCTAATCTATATGTTATTTTCTATGCGTTTATTTTTGTACTTATAAACTATATAATTACACCTATAGCTGTAAAAAAAGGTTATATAGAAGTGAAATAAGATTTTGTTCTTTTAATATAATTAGCTTTCAATGATTAAATAATATAAAAGACATGGCAGTCTTACTAAAAAATCAAATTTTGAAATTACAAAGTTACAATAGTTATTTTAGTTATAATTTTGATAATTCTAAGTTTAATGAGAAAAGGTATAATTTCGAAAGGATTTCACTTTATACGAGAAATTAACACTGGTTGAGTTAGATAATCTACAAAGGATTCATATAATCCGAAATAATGGAGTTAGAATAGATTATATAACAAGTGATTAATCCATAGAGACTCATATTTATAAATATGAAGAGCATAATATGATAACAAATTTTTTAAGAGGAACTTATCTGGTGGTGTACTTAAGGTAGATTAAGTATTTCAATTAAATTTTTTGTTTTCTCTCAAAATTTATTAAAGTTTGATTAGTTACATTATGTCAAAAATATATGACTGGATATTCAAAACACCTAATTTAATTAGGTGTTTTCTTTGAATCTAAATAAATTCATAATAGATCACAATTTGTAATAAATATGATACAATATATTAATATATAATATGTATAATATACGGAGATGTTTTATGGAAAAGTGTTTTTGGGCAAAAAAATCAGAGAAATCTAGTGGATATTATTGGCTTCCTCTATATCAGCATCTAGAAGATACAAAAAATGTAATGTGCTTATTATGGAATCATTGGTTAAGTGAAAATCAAAGAAATATTGTTGAGGGATCTATTGTTAGTGAAAAAGAGAGTATAGGTATAAAGATAGCATCTTTTATTGGAGCAACTCATGATATAGGAAAAGCTACCTTTGTTTTCCAAGCAAAAAGACTAGGATATACAGATGATTTAGATATTCAATTAACTGAAAAATTAGAAAGAGCAGGATTTAAAGATATTTATTCTTCATATAATAATCTGAGTTCTCCTGAAAAATCTCATCA
>CAYSPO010000062.1:0-5206 GCA_964432945.1 uncultured Peptoniphilaceae bacterium | reverse complement strand
CCTTTGATAACTTCTAGAGTACCATTCTCTGTATCAAATTCTTTTTTCAAATTCTCAATTACTATCATTTTTCCTCCATCTAAACTAAGCTGGCAAAAGCCATATCAATAACTAATTCCCAATATTATTTATAAATTATACCACGATTTATCAGTATAAAGTCATAAACTAATTAGTTAATTTTGATTTTTAACATTAACTTATTATAATCATCTCTATTTCCACCCACCTTATAATATAAATAACTTTACTACCACTAATTATGTTGGGGTATAAAAAAATCGCCCATTTATCGCTTATGCGACAAAAGGACGAATATAATCCGCGTTACCACCTTTATTGTGTAAAACACCTCTTCAAGTACCAACATACTCTATCTCTATAACGGGAGAACCCGTACATGCCTAATATTGACATATCCCATCAAAGACCATATTCAACCTGCCTTCTGCTGTCCCCTCTCACCATATAAGGACTCTCTTTGAGCATACCTCAAGTTTACTCTTCTTATCGTTCGGTTATGACTATATATTACTAGCTTAATTAATAAAAGTCAAGATTAATTTAGGTTCTTTTCACAAAAATATGTTTACATGATGGACATGTTACCTTTAGTTTACCTTTATCTCTTGGAAGCCTAATTTCAGTTTTACAATTAGGACAATTTGTATAAATATGGGTTTTTGTTCCAAAAATTCTTCTTTTTAACTTTATAAAACTAGTCATTACTTTAGTTTCGAAATTTTTATAGGTTTCATTTTCTTTCATTCTACTTGCATAATTTTTAGAAAATGCCCTATAATACATAAAAATTAAAGTTATTATGGCAAGAGTCATAATAAACCCATTTTGCTTATTAGTAGCACTTAGGATAATTGATACAAAAGCAAGAATTAAAAACAATATATTTAATCTCTTACCTAGGATATCCATCCCATATCTACCCTTCATAAAATCAGACATTGAATTTTTAATTTTATTTATCATATTATCCCTTCTAATTAGTACCAACAAGGTACTCTAAAACTTTCCCAATATCATCATTAATTACATAATTTGCTAATCTATCTTGAGGAGTTGGATCTTTATTAATTAAAATTAATTTATTGTTATTATAATAATTTAGATATCCAGCTGCTGGATAAACAACCAAAGAACTTCCTCCAACAATAAATACATCTGCTTGGCTAATAAGTTCTAACGCCTTAATTTGCTTTGCCATATCTAGCTGTTCTTCATATAAAACTACATCTGGTCTTATAATACCTCCGCAATCTTCACAAAGATTTAAACTATCATCTTTCAAAATAAAATCTTGCTCATATTGTCTATGACAATTCACGCAATAATAATCTCTAAGATTTCCATGAATTTCTATAACATTTTTAGAGCCAGCTTTTTGATGAAGACCGTCTATATTTTGCGTTATTATTCCCTTTAGCTTATTCATTTTTTCTAACTTAGCAAGTGCTAAATGAGCCTTATTTGGTTTGGCATCTTTTACTATAAGATTATTCTTATAATATTTAGTGAACTCTTCCGGGTTTTCCTTAAAGAAAGTATGGCTGAGCATATATTCTGGGCTATAATTCATTTGATTTTCTTTCCTATATAAACCAGTTTCCGATCTAAAGTCAGCTATACCAGAGCCTGTTGAAACACCTGCTCCTCCTAAAAAAACAATATTATTGCTTTCATCTACTAGATTTTTTACTTCTTCTAGTGTAGACATTAATTTATTTCCCATTCCCTTCTTAGTTTAGAAAATACTTGTAAATCTCTATAAATACCATTAAGTTTTTGATGCTCTCTTAATGTACCTTCATAAATAAATCCCAATCTCTTAGGTATGGCTAAAGATTTTTCATTTGTATCCACGCATTTTATAGTTATTTTATTTAGGTCATGAAATCTAAAAGTAAAAGATGTTAGTTGATCAACTGCCCTTGTCATAACACCTTTACCAGTGGCACTTTCAATAAGCCAATAACCTATTTCTCCCCTATTATCATAAGTATCTATGCTAACATTACATTGACCTATATACTTATCATCTTCAAAAAGACCTACTTGAAAACCCCTACCTAAAATTTGTATTGCTTCCCAATTCTTCATTAGTGAGTCAAAATCTTTTTCTGTAATATCTTTAATAAAGTCAACATATACACCAAGGAAATCTCTATTCTCATCTATGGCTTTATAAATTGTTGGCTTATCTTCCCTAGTAATAAATCTCATAGTTATATTATCTATATTTTTAAACATAATCTCTCACTTAATAATACCTAAATTCTAAATTATCATTATATACAAAAGCCATTGCCTCAGATAAATTATCATTCAGAAATATTTTTAACATATCGTCCATAGAATCAGATTTTCCCTCTTCTTTGATAAACTCATTTAAGTCCATCCAGTAAAGAAAACCTTCATCGCATTTTTCTATTAGATTTCCATTAAAATCTTTTGTATAGTAAAGAAAACCTATTTCTTTTAAATCTTTTTCTGGGGTTTCCCAATGGGCTATACCTTTTAAAGATAAGTCTTTTACTTTAAGACCAGTTTCTTCGAAAACTTCTCTTACACAAGAATCATAAATTGACTCTCCCATTTCGACATGACCACCGGGGAAAGTTTTACCTTCCCAACCATATTTAATCTCTTTATCTAAAATAACAACCTTATTATTTTTTACATCGTGTATCATACACATATTCATTAATATATTTTTCATAATAAAATTATAACATATAATTTAACTTCTTTTTATAACTTATCATCTATCTGAGAGTTCTCTAAAGGCATTTTATAAAGCTTATTATTATCTAAAGACCATATCCTTTTAGAAATTCCATTTTCTTCAAGACTTTCCATTTCTCTCTCAATTATAGTAGCCTTTGCATCTAAAGTATCAATATAATGAAGCATTTGAGCCTCTAAAGTCGTCGGAAGGGCGGCTGCTCCGTATTCCCTTGTTCCATGGTGAGATAAAATTAGATGCTGAATCATATCTTTCTTTTCTCTAGAAAGATTATATTCTTCTACCATCTTATACCCAATAACTAAGTGCCCATGGAGCTCATTTTCTAGAGTATAACCTTCTGCTAAACCTATGTCATTTAATTCATAACACCTTATTTTACCTAAGTCATGAGTAAGAACCCCTGCCACTAAATAATCATAGTTAACACTATCTTTATATACTTCTCTAAGACTTACTGCTGATTTAAGCATTCTATATAGATGATATCCTAAGCCATTAACAAACTCATGGTGTACTCCCACAGAAGCCGGATAAGATATAAGATCATGACCATAATCATTCATAATTTCAATTAAAAAGTTTTTAATTTCATCATCTTCTACTTCATTAATAACTTTTAAAAAATATGACTTTATTTCATCATAAGATATAGGAGCCATTGGAATATAGTCTTCTAATTTAAATTTCGACTTCAAATCAGGAAAATCATTTAAATTAACAATATTAGGTTCTTTATTATTTTCTATAGTGAACTGAATTCTATTATTAAACTCTCCAACTAATCCTTTACTGTAAATAAAACTTCCAGAGTTAATATTTTTATCTAATAAAATATCTTCAGTTGCATTCCATATCTTAACTTCAATAGTACCAGTTTTATCTGCTACTTCCATATTAATAAAAGGATCTCCATTTTTAGTTAGCCCTTCTTTAATAGACTTAATAATTCCAATAAGATAATGCTCTTGATTATCTGCTTTTAAATCTTTTATCATCTAATCCCCCAATCTCATATACTTAATACAAGTATATCACAATAAATATTTATTAATATGATAAGGACTTTAAATATCTTGTTAATTTTTCTAAAAAAAGCAAACCTAGACTAACGATATTAGTCTAGGTTTTAAAAATTTATGCTTTTTTAATTTCTATTTTTATTTCTTTGTCATTAAGTTCTTGGAAATCTCCTTTAAGGCTATCAGCTCTTTCAAAGTTAACAGCTAAAACTTCTTTTGAAATCATATCTAAATGTTTACTGATTGCTTCTGATAATTCATCATCAGCTTCATATTTCACATTAATATTATCTGTTACTTCGAAATCTTGAGATTTTCTCATTTGTTGTATTTTTGAAACTATTTCTCTTGCATATCCTTCAGCAATTAAATCCTCATTTAATGTTGTATCAAGGATAACAAAATTCCTTCCTTCTAGAGAAACATCATATCCTTCTTTTGCATCTACCCTTACATCAAGGTATTCCGGTGTGATTTCTCTTTTTTGCCCGCCAATCTCAACTTTTAATGTATTGTTTTCAGCGCCATTAATTACTTCGATTGGATCTGCCTTTGCAAGATATCCTGCAAATTCTCCAACCACTTTAGAGAACTCTTTACCAGCAACTGCATAATTAGGTTTAATAGTATAGTTCATAAATTCAGAAACATCATCTGCAAATATTACACTTTTAATATTAAGTTCTTCTTCTATTAATGGAACTAAGTCTTCAATAATAGCTTTGTTTGATCCATCAACAATAATAGATTGTAGAGGTTGTCTTACCTTTATTTGAACTTGCTCTCTTGAAGCTCTTCCAAGAGTTACAATTGTTCTAACAAGGTCCATTTTTTCTTCTACTTTTTTATCTATCATATCTTCATCTACATCAGGAAGCAGAGTTAAATGAACAGATTTTTCTTCTTTTCCATGAGTTAAATTATGGTATATTTCTTCACTTATATAAGGAGTAAATGGTGCCATCATTTGGATTACTCCATAAAGAACTTCATAAGTTACCTTATAAACAACCTTCTTGTCATTGTCTACTCCTTCTTTCCAGAATCTTCTTCTATTTCTTCTGATATACCAATTTGAAACATCTTCAATTAAAAAGTTAGCTATATCTCTAATTGTTTCAGTGTATTCGAAAGATTCCATATTTTCATAGTAACGTTTAAAAAGAGCGTTATATTTAGAAAGTACCCATCTATCAATTTCTGTTAACTCATCTTTAGAAATCTCATATTCCAAAGGATCTATACCATCTGTATTTGCATAAAGCTGGAAGAAATTATAAGTTGATCTTAATGTTCTAAAATATTTAGAATTTACTTCTTTTAATCCATCTTCATCAAATTTAGTTGGTAGCCAAGGTGGAGATACACTTACAGAATAATATCTAACAACATCTGCCCCATATTTATCAAATAATATCATAGG
>CAYSPO010000061.1:0-5504 GCA_964432945.1 uncultured Peptoniphilaceae bacterium | reverse complement strand
TGATTTTTATTATTAATGTATATTTGTTATAATCTAATTACAAAGAATAGAGTCTTATTTAGGAGGAAATAGAATGTTTGATATGGAAGTAAACAATGACGGATTAGCGAAAATAAAAGTAGTTGGAGTTGGTGGTGGCGGTAACAACGCTATACACAGAATGGTTGAAAATGGTCTACAAGGTGTAGAATTTATTGCTGTAAATACTGATAGACAAATCCTTGAATCAGCAAAAGTTTCTACTCTTCAAATAGGTGAAAAGCTTACTAAAGGTCTTGGAGCTGGTGGAGATCCATCTGTTGGTACAAAGGCTGCAGAAGAAAGTAAAGATGAAATAGCAGCTGCCTTACAAGGAGCAGATATGCTTTTTGTTACAGCTGGTATGGGAGGCGGAACTGGAACAGGAGCTGCGCCGATAGTTGCACAAGTAGCAAAAGAGCTAGGCATATTAACAGTAGGTGTTGTTACTAAACCTTTCTCATTTGAAGGCAAAAAAAGACAAATTCAAGCTGAGCAAGGTGTTGAAGTTCTAAAGGAAAAAGTTGATACATTAATTACTATCCCTAACGATAGACTTTTACAAGTAGCTGAAAAAAGAACTACTATGGTAGAAGCATTTGAAATGGCTGATACAGTACTTATGAATGGAATTAAAGGTATATCTGATCTTATAGCTGTACCTAACTTAATAAACTTAGACTTTGCAGACGTTCAATCAACTCTTGCTAACCAAGGTGTTGCTCATATGGGTATCGGAATTTCTAATGGTGAAAATAGAGCAGTAGATGCTGCTAAATCTGCTATTCAAAGTCCTTTACTTGAAACAAGCATTGACGGAGCTAAATCAGTTCTTATTAACGTAACAGGAAATGAATTAGGAATATTCGAAATCAATGAAGCAGCAGATTTAATCAGAGAAGCTGTCGATGAAGATGCAAATATTATATTTGGTGCAGGAATTGATCCAGATTTAAAAGAAGATATAAAAGTTACTGTTATAGCAACTGGATTCGATCCAAGAAAACCATCAGTAAATTTAAATGAAGAAAATAGAAAGCATGAAAGTTCTACTAATGATATAGAAATACCATCTTTCTTAAAAAAGAGAGAATTTTAACTAGAAAAGGTATATTATGAAATGTCCATTTTGCCAATTCGATGATACAAAAGTAGTGGATTCTAGGCCTACTGAAGACGATACTTCCATAAGGCGTAGAAGACTATGCCCAAACTGTGAAAACAGATTTACAACATATGAAAGATATGAACAACCAACTCTTGTTGTAATAAAAAAAGACAAAACTCGAGAAATCTTCGATAAACAGAAAATTTTTAGAGGTATGCTAAGAGCTTGTGAAAAAAGACCTGTCTCAGTAGAAGTCATTGAAGAAGCTACCAATGAGATTGAGAATGTTCTAAGACAAGATAACCATAAAGAAATAGAATCAATTTACATTGGCGAACTTGTCATGGAAAAGCTAAAGGACATTGATAAGGTTGCATATGTAAGGTATGCTTCTGTTTATAGAGAGTTTGAAGATGTTAGTGGCTTTTATCACGAACTTGAAAACTTAGAAAATCCAAATAAATTGAAATAAAATATCACAAATGCTATGCTTAATATAAGCCTAGCATTTGTTTTTTTATTGGGAGGGAAAAATGGATTTATTCAGCTTAAATAGAGAAAAAAATTTAAATAATAGTTCACCTTTAGCAGATAGATTAAGGCCAAAATCTATAGATAATTTTTTTGGTCAAGAACATATTTTAGGACCTAAAAAACATCTAAGGCGACTAATAGAAAGTGGTAGAATTAATTCTATGATTTTTTACGGCCCTCCAGGAACAGGAAAAACTACCCTTGCCCATATTATTTCTAAAGAAGTTAATTTCGAATTCGAGAAACTTTCAGCTGTATCATCTGGTAAAAAGGATATAGAAAAAGTAGTGGAAATAGCTGAAGATAACCTAGGAATTTATAATAAAAAGACTTTACTTTTTATTGATGAAATCCATAGGTTTAATAAAGTACAGCAAGATGCACTCTTACCTCATGTGGAAAATGGTTTAATTACATTAATTGGTGCGACAACAGAAAACCCATATATTAATGTTAATAAGGCACTTATATCTCGCTGTCAAATTATCGAATTAAAATCTTTAGGATATGAAGATATAAAAAAAATACTTCTTCGAGCATTAAATGAAGATAAATTATTAAAAGAAAAAAATATAGGTGTAAGTGAAAAAGCCTTAGATTATTTAATAAGAGCTTCAAATGGGGATGCAAGAGTTGCTTTAAATTCTTTGGAGATTGCAGCTTTAACCAGTGAGAATGGTACTATATCTGAAGAGGATATGCGAGAATCTGTTCTTATAAGGACTGCTCGGTATGATAGAGATGGAAATGACCATTATGATACTATATCAGCTTTTATAAAGAGCATAAGAGCAAGTGATCCTAATGCTGCACTTTATTATTTAGCTAGAATGATAGAAGCAGGCGAGGATCCTCTTTTTATTGGGAGAAGATTAATTATTTCAGCATCAGAAGATATTGGACTTGCTGATCCTAATGCTATGATGATAGCGAATTTCGCTTTTTTTGCAGTTCAAAATATAGGTATGCCAGAGGGGAGAATACCTTTATCAGAAGCAACAATATATCTAGCTTTAGCAGAAAAGTCGGACTCTTCTTACAAGGCAATAGATAGAGCTTTATCCCATATTAGAGAAGATACTTTTAGACAAATCCCTAATCATATTCTAGATTCTCATTATTCTAGTGCAGATAAACTAGGAGTAAAAGGATATAAAAATCCTCATGACTACGGTGGTTATGTAGGACAAAGTACTTTACCTGAAGGTTTAGAAGATGTTGAGTTTTATAAAGCTAAAGATGCAGGCAAAGAAAAAATATTGTTAGAAAATTATAAAAAAAGAATAAAAGAATAAAATAAAAAAATAAGAAAGTGGTGATGTTTTGAGAATATTTTTGGACTCCTTTAAAGAGGTTGCAAGGTCGGTAATCCCAATAATGATTATTGTATTTCTCCTAGAATTATTTGTAATCGACCTACCTTTTATATTGTTAATGCGTTTTGTTGTAGGTTCAATAGTTGTAATTATTGGTCTTGGGATTTTTTTGTTGGGAGTTGAAATGTCAATATCTCAGTTTGGTGAGCATATAGGCGAGTTTATTGTAAGAAGGAGCTCAGTAATAAAAGTATTACTTGCAGGATTGTTATTTGCTTTTGCGATGACAGTTGCTGAACCAGATGTAATAATATTGGCTAATCAAATTTCAAATGTAGCAGGAGGAAGTATAAGTAGTCAAACAATAATAATAGCTGTCTCTTTAGGAGTTGGTTTATTAGTTGGGCTTGGCTTGGTAAGAACTGTAAAAGATATTCCTATGAAAAAGTTTTTCGCCTTCTTCTATCTTTTATATTTGTCCTTACTATTAATAGTACCAGAGTCTTTTCAAGCTTTGGCTTTTGATGCATCAGGTGCTTCTACTGGAGCTATAACAACTCCGTTTTTTCTAGCTATAGCTATGGGTGCTTCTAAGTTAAAAGGCTCAAAAAGTGGGGAAGCAGACTCGTTTGGTATGGTTGGAACAGCCTCTATGGGACCTATTTTAGCAATTTTACTAATATCATTTTTTATTGATATAGAGGTTGGTGGATTTACCAGTGCTGAATTTGTTGTAGAAGGTGGAATTTTTGAACCTTTGATAAACGGAATTTTACCTACAATGTTAGAATCTTTTTTAGCTCTATTACCAATAGTAGTCATATTTTTTGTGCTAAACTTTTTTTCTTTTAAGCTATCAAAAAGAGAAATCAGAAGAATTATTGTGGGACTTATCTATACTTTTATAGGTTTAGTTGGATTTTTATTAGGAGTAACATCAGGTTTTATGGATATGGGAACAGCCTTAGGAATGGAACTAGCAAGTTTATCTAGTGCAAGCGTGACCTTACCTTTGATTGGATTTATTTTAGGCGCAGTTATTGTTTTAGCAGAACCTTCTGTATATGTTCTTGGAAACCAAATACAAGATGTTACTGCTGGATCTATCAAAAAGACCAGTATATTTGTCGCTTTATCAGTAGGAGTAGGCTTGGCAGTAGCTATTTCAATGGTTAGAGTTATGGTGCCTTCTTTAAGGTTTTGGATGATAATTGGTCCTTGTTTTTTTATCACAGTTTTATTGAATTTTATAGTGAAACCAATTTTTGTAGGTATTGCTTTTGACTCAGGAGGTGTAGGCTCAGGACCAATGTCTGCAACTTTTCTTGTGGCTATGCTTCAAGGAGCATCTTCAGTAATACCAACTGCAGATCCAATACTTGATGGTTTTGGTGTTCTTGCAACAATTGCAATGATGCCTATATTATGTGTAACAATTCTTGGAGTTGTATATACTATACAAGAAAATAAAAGGGGAGTGGCTTGATGAGAAATTTAAGCGGACACTTAGCAGTTCATGTAATAGTAGATGAAGGTAAGGCAAGTAAAGTTGTTAATCATCTTAGAGATCTTAACTTAGTAGATGGTGGGACTATTGTAAATGCAATAGGTACAGCAAAAAGTTCAATTCTTCATTTTCTTGAACTTCACCATCAAAGAAAAGAGTTCTTGATTATGGCTGTTGAAAAAGAAAAAGAAAAACAAATAATGGATGAAATTGAAGAAGAATTTTCTTTAGATAAAAAGAATACAGGAATAGCTTTTTCCGTAGATATTTTTAAAACATCTTGGAAGGCTACAGATAAGGAGGACGGTATGACAGGTGTAGGTAGTGGATATGAGGCTGTCTTTGTCATAGTTGAAAATGGCAAAGCAGAAGAAGTAATAGATATCTCTCAAGAATCAGGGGCTAAGGGAGCTACAATAATACATGCTAGAGGCTCAGGAATATCTGTTCAAGGGCAAGTTTTTGGTATGGTTATAGAACCTGAGAAAGATATAGTTTTGATGCTAATTAAGTCAGAAGATGTTGATGTTGTAATTGAAAGTATTTCAAGAGAGATAGACATTGAAAAACCTGGAAATGGAATAATATTCGCTATGGATGTCAATAGAACTGTGGGAATAGTGGAATAATTAATGAAGTAATTTTACAAATAGGTTATAGAGCTTCTGCTCTTTGCCTATTTTTTTTCTTACACTCGTCTCTAATAGGCTAAAAGTGGGCAAATTATTGATTTATGACTACTTTTGAGATATAATAAAAAAGCGATGATTGAGACAGTAGTATTAGGAATTGTTTGTTAAAAGTAAAGAGCAAGGACTTTTATGAAGAACACTCATGAGCTCCAAGAACGAAAAGTCTTGGCGTATATGGACTAGCGTTAAGAGTCCTATGGTGGCATTACTAGCTTTCGTCTATAAGACGAGAGATTTTTTTTATACTAATGGAGGAACCATATGTTAACACTGAGAAATTTATATGATCAAAGAGAAGAATTTTATGATAAAACTATTGAACTGGATGG
>CAYSPO010000060.1:0-5711 GCA_964432945.1 uncultured Peptoniphilaceae bacterium | reverse complement strand
TATTCTTTTTAGGAGGAGTATTTTTATTTTTTGAAATACTTATTCCAGGATTTGGTGTATTTGGCATAGGGGGCATTATAGCTATGGGACTTGGAATAAGTATTCCTAGTTCTAGCTTAGAAATTAAGTTAATTTCTTTTAGTTTAGCTGTTATATTAACTACTTTAATTGCTATTTATATGATAAAAAAAGGAACTATAAATAAAAATCTATCCAAACTTGTATTAGATGATCAAATTTATGAAAAATCAAAAGATTTATCTAGCTTAACTAATAAATCAGGAAAAAGTCTTAGTAATCTAAGGCCAAGTGGTATAATTGAAATAGATGGCAAGAAATATGATGCTTTAACTGATGGTGAATTTATAGAGAAAAATCAAGTAATTAAAGTTATTAGAACAGAAGGGAAAAAAATAATAGTAGAAAAATCAAGTAATTAGAAGAAAGGAAGTATATATGCCATTAATTATTCTAGCAGGGGTTATCATAGTAATCCTTATAATCCTGTCTACAATGGTGCCAGTTGGTCTTTGGATCACCGCCTTTTTCTCAGGAGTTAAAATCGGTCTACCTACTTTAATAGGTATGAGGCTTAGAAGAGTTAGACCTGCTATAATTGTCAACCCAATAATAAAAGCAACTAAAGCTGGTTTAGACTTAGATGTGGATACATTAGAAGCTCATCATTTAGCTGGCGGAGAAGTTAACACTGTTGTTAATGCTCTTATAGCTGCACAAAGAGCCGATATAGATCTTAGCTTTGAGCAAGCTGCGGCTATTGATTTAGCAGGAAGAGATGTTCTTGAAGCTGTAAAGGTTTCTGTTAATCCTAAAGTTATAGAAACGCCTAGAATATCAGCAGTCGCAATGAACGGTATTGAGGTTGTGGTAATAGCAAAGGTTACAGTAAGAGCAGATATTGATAGACTAGTTGGAGGAGCTGGAGAAGAAACTATAATAGCCAGAGTTGGTGAAGGCATCGTTACAACTGTTGGTTCATCTAAGCAACACACTGATGTTTTGGAAAACCCTGACTTAATTTCTCAAAGAGTTCTTGACCAAGGCTTAGATTCTGGAACTGCTTTTGAAATTTTATCTATAGATATAGCCGATGTAGATGTAGGTAGAAATATTGGAGCTCAGTTACAAACAGACCAAGCTGAAGCTGATAAGAGAATTGCTCAAGCAAAAGCTGAAGAAAGAAGAGCTATGGCTGTTGCTCGTGAACAAGAAATGGTGGCCGAGGTTAGACAAATGCGAGCTAAGGTTGTTGAAGCTGAAGCTGAAATCCCTCTAGCTATTGCAAAAGCTCTTAAAACTGGAAATATTGGCGTAATGGATTACTATAATATGGAAAATATCAAATCAGATACTGATATGAGAGAATCTCTGTCTAATATTGATTCTAAAAACAACTCAAATTCTAATGATGAAATAAGTGATTAACTATGGTTAGATTTTTAATATTAGCATTTGGGCTTGCTTCTATTTATACTAATATAAAAGCAGAACAAAATAAAAAAAAAGAAAAACTAATAAAAAATAAAACGAATATTCAAAAAACCGTAAAAAAAACAAAAACAATAAATAATCAAAATAATCTTGAAATCAAACAAAAAAATAAAACACAAACTAATCAATCTAGATATATTCCAAATAATGAAAATTCTAAGAAAGATATTAATGGAAACATTAATAATAAAGCAAAAAGTAAAGCTAATCAAAGAAAAAGTTATTTTGAAGATGAAGTTGATTTAAGAAATATGATTTTATCTTATGAGATTATGAGTGGTCCTAAGGCTTTGAGAAATAAAAAAAAGTAAAATAAAAAAATTGCCTAGTGCTTATCACTGGGCAATTCTTATTTTAAAATAACCTATTTTAATACTTCTCTTGCCTTATCCATAAAGTAGTCTGTAACTTCTTTACCATCAATTAAGATGTGAGTAGGATCTTCTGGCTGAGGTGACATACAGAAAAAGTTGAATGTAATAACATTATCGTTAATATATTCTTTTTCTATATGACCTGGCACAAAAACAACTTCTAAATCTTCATATTTAGAATCGTCTTTGAATTCGTCTTTTAACGCATCAAGATTAAGTTGCTTTATAGGTTGGATCATGGCTCTCATAATGTTAAGGTCTTCAAGCATCCACATATTGTAGTTCCAAAATCTTCCCTCTTTTTTAGTAGCATTATTTAATGGCTCATTGTTCATTACAGCTGACATTACTTTTCTTACTGATTGATCATCAAAGTCTTCGCCATAAAGAACCTTCATTTCATCTCTTGCTGCAATTTCTAAGAAATAAGAATCAGGAAGCTTATCTTTACTTGCTTTAGATTCCCAATAGAATTGCATAAGTTCAATAATATCAAATTTAATCTTTATACTTTTTAGCATAATATCCCCCTTTGCTTATTAACATTATAGCACCATAAGTATCTTTTATGTTAAAAAACTAAATAATTATATATAATTTAAAATTATTTTCCATTTTTCATAAAGATTTTCTATACTATATCTTGCATTAGCTGCTGAAGTTGAAGGTAACTTAACAGGACTATATCCTTGAGCTTTTACAATCTCATATGATTTATTTCCATTACAAAATATCTTTTCTATACTAGAATTCTCTATAATAGGCTTTAGATCAGCTGGCTGTACAACATTTAAATCACTATCCATTGAGCCAATAATTTCAGCTTGCTCTACTGCATCATATAAGGCTATATTATTTAATAATAATAATTTAGTTTTTTCTTCAACAGTATCTGCTTCTTCACTATCAAGCAAAATCGCCATTAACTTCCAAAATCTATTAGATGGGTGTGAATAATAAAACTCCATTTCTCTAGATTTTACTGATGGAAATGACCCAAGTATTAAAATTTTAGAATTTTCATTATATATAGCTTTAAATCCATGATTATACATTTTTACCCTCCTATGCTATAAAATACAGTATATTTATGTTAATATTAGTAGAGACTACACGAGGAAAGAGGTTCTTATGACTAATAAATTAAAAATTGAAAAAATAATGAACTTAACCTTCTTGCTAACTATATTTTTTATTCCTATAGAAATGGCAATGACACTTAAAATAGGTAGCTTGTCTCCCTATAAAATTAGCTTTGCAG
Organism: uncultured Peptoniphilaceae bacterium; assembly: GCA_964432945.1. GTDB lineage: Bacteria > Bacillota > Clostridia > Tissierellales > Peptoniphilaceae > CAYSPO01. The sequence goes on along the minus strand of CAYSPO010000060.1, from coordinate 2,564 downwards.
TGCTAACAATTCTATTTATATATAATATCGCTACTGGAAGTTTTAAAACATATTTCAAGAGTTTTATAAAGGCATTTTCAAAGTTTAAATGGGCTATAATATCTATAGTATTATACTTTATTTTTGATATAATTTCTTTGGCTTGGACAAAAGATATTATATTTTCATTAAAGAAATATGCAACTATTGCACCTATGATAATTTTATCAATTTATGCAACCTATTACTTTTTTGGTCCAAATGTAAACCCTACTCTTAGAAAAGAAAGACTTAGAAACTTAGCAATGTGTTTTGGTATCGTTGCTCTAAGCCTATCTATTTTTACCTGGATTACTTATTTTATATTTAATAGAACATATTATATCATGACTCTAAGTTTACAGTCAGACTACAATCAATATGTTCTGCCAATAATATTAGGTTATGTTTGTGGAGTTTATTTTATTAATACAATGAGAAACTGTTGGCAAAAATATATGATTTTTGCAGCATATTCCACTATATTAATGCCTAACTTTTACCTTTCAGGTTCAAGAAGAGTTATGGCAATTTATCTTATTGTATTTGCTTTTTTAAGCTTATCATTTTTAATTACAAATATGGTAAATAAAAAATCTCTAGGAACATTTTTAATTTCTGTAGTTATTATTGCAGGAGTAGTTGCTTCTCATAAAATAATAATTGATGGCTTTGAATATCATTCTAAATATGTTTATAAAACAATGGAAGAAGAAGCTACAAAAAAGGGTATTAAAGCTCCATCTGCGCAGATGGACAAGTCTCAAGGTATAATTCATGGTTTTAGGTTGGAAAACGACGCTAGCTACAAAGAAAGTACTTTAGAAACTGGTCAAGCCATGGGTCGTAGGGAAATACTTTGGACACTTGCTTTAAGAGATATAAAAAACTTTTCAAAAAAAGAATTATTGATTGGAAAAGGAGGATCTCAACAAAGAGATCTCTACAGAACTAAAGAAGCTAGAGAAATGCTGTTTGCTGATGGTACTCCTGATTTAGATCAAGATTTTCACCCACATTCAATGATTTTAATTGAAATGTTAAATGGTGGTGCCATAAAAACTATATTAGTTCTGTCTGTAGTTTTATCTATAATATTTTATGATTTTGTGAATCTTTTTAGAAAGAATTATCAGGAGTTTGTAATGATTTCTGGATTTGGTGGGATTTTCTTAGCAAGTCAAATGATAGATTCAATATATGGACTACTACAAAATAGAATGACATGGATATACCTATTCATAGTTTTAGCAAGCCTTGGAGAATTAAAGAAAACAAGGTATAAAATACCTTACTAAATCTTATTTTACTAGCGGAAAAAAATTAAAAGTGATATATATCGTACAGCTATGTTCAGAAAAGAAATGTATGGTTTATCTATAATAATGATGAAAACCATCGTAACTTGCTTTGATAATATTAACTATGCCTTAGGAAGGCGAAAATCATCTATTACTCCAGTTAATTTATTTTTACTAAAATTAACTGAGATGGAACAATTTCAGTAGAATAAACTTTATCCAAAGCCTGAGAAATGTGATTCTCAAACCCTTAACTGATTTAACTTTGGGAGTAGCTGCTTATAGTGTTTATCAAAGCAAATGTAATAGCGGGAAATGTTCAGGAATTAAAATTGAAATAAATTAAATTTAGATTTTATTAAAACATAAAGAAACCACCTTATATTTAATAAGGTGGTTTTTTGTTACTTAAATTTTTTTATTAATCATAAACTATTATCTTGTTATAAATAACTATAAGTTAATATTTTTTAAATCTTCAAATTTTACATAGTTCAGATTTAAATCTTCGAAATTATCTTTTAACTTCTTTTCTAAATCTCTCTCTCCCAAATGTTCTGGCTTGTGAGAGTCATAGCCTACAACAACTTCTGGACCTATATCTGCTATTATTTCCCAAGCTTTTCTGAAAGGATAAGTTGTTTGTTCTACTCCATCAATAACAGATACTCTTCTAGCAAATCCATTCATATTTAATTCAAGTGGAACCCCATGCTTTTTGCAAGCTTGAGCCATTTCTCTAAAAGCAATATCACAATCTTCAGAATAAGTATCTCTAGAAAGCATTAAATAATCAGGGTGACATAAGTATGTAAAATATCCAGTTTCTAAAGCTTCTTCTATTCTTTCAGCTAACAACCTTACATCTCTATCTCCTGCAAAATCATGGACATAAATTCCATTCCATTCAATAAGATGTTGGCCTAAAATAAGATAATCCAGCCTATCTAAGATTTCTTCATAATAGTCATTCATATCTGGAAAATACTCTGTTTCATATCCTAAAAGTATTTTTATATCATCAAAATCTTCATTATAGGACTTTATTGCTTCTTCATAACTCTTCATATCATCATGAGCCATTCTAACTTTCGGCTCATTCCAAGTTTTAAATGCTACATGGTCAGAAAAACCTAATATATCGAAACCACTTTTTCTTGCTTCTTCAATATATTCTTTGTCTTCTCCAACTGCATGCCCACATCTTTTAGTGTGAGTATGTAAGTTAAATTTTTGCACTTTTTT
>CAYSPO010000059.1:0-5751 GCA_964432945.1 uncultured Peptoniphilaceae bacterium | reverse complement strand
CATAAATTGGAGCATAGTTACTTTCTTCGCTTTCGCAAATTTCAACTACAGCCTTCGCTAAATCTTCAGCACCTTCTCCACCTTTTGCCCAAACATTTGCAAGAACAGCTTTGATGCCTTGTTTTTCACAAAGTTCTTTTAATAGCTCAATTTCAGCTTCAGTATCTGAAGGGAATTGGTTAATAGCTACAATTGCTGGAACTCCAAATTTTTGAACATTTTCGATATGTCTTTCAAGGTTTACATAACCTTCTTTTAAAGCTTCTAGATTTTCAGTGTTAAGATCATCTTTTTGAACTCCACCGTGATGCTTTAATGCTCTAATTGTAGCCACAACTACTGTTGCATTAGGTTTTAAATCACCAAATCTTGCTTTAATATCGAAGAATTTTTCAGCACCAAGGTCAGCACCAAAACCAGCTTCTGTTACACAATAGTCTGCTACTTTTAAGCTCATTTTAGTAGCGATCATTGAGTTACATCCATGAGCGATGTTAGCGAATGGTCCACCATGGATAATTGCTGGAGTATTTTCAAGAGTTTGAACTAAGTTTGGTTCCATAGCATCTTTCATTACAAGAGCTGCAGCACCTTCTACGCCTAAATCTTTAACATATACAGGATCTCCATCTAAGTTGTAAGCAACTAAGATTTCTCCAACTCTATGTTTAAAGTCTTGAAGATCTTTACTTAAGCAGTAAATTGCCATAATTTCAGAAGCAACAGTTATATCAAAACCATCTTGTCTTGGAAAACCATTTTTTGGTCCACCAAGTGAAACAACGATGTTTCTTAAAGCTCTATCATTCATATCTAGAACTCTTTTCCAAACAATTTTTCTAGCATCGATTTTTAATTCGTTACCTTGATGAATATGGTTGTCAATAATAGCTGATATTAAGTTATGAGTGGTAGTGATTGCATGGAAGTCCCCAGTAAAATGAAGGTTAATATCTTCCATAGGAACTACTTGTGAATATCCTCCACCTGCTGCTCCACCTTTAATACCAAAGCTAGGTCCAAGAGAAGGTTCTCTTAATGTTGATACAGCCTTTTTACCTATTCTATTTAATCCCATAGAAAGTCCAATATTAACAGTTGTCTTACCTTCACCAGCTGGAGTAGGAGAAATAGCGGTAACTAAAACTAGTTTACCATCTTCTTTGTCCATGTTTCTTTCAATAACATCTAAGCTGATTTTTGCTTTATGTTTACCATAAAGTGTTAGATCATCTTCAGTTAGACCTATTCCTTGAGCTACCTCTCTAATATCTTTCATCTCTGCTGCTTGTGCAATTTGAACGTCTGTACTCATAAATCCTCCTTATGAATTGTAATTTTATATTTTACCACTTTAATATATAATAACATTAAACAGATTAGATTTTCAAGTTAGATTGCTCCAATATCTTTTCTATAAAATTTATTAGTAAAATCTATTTTTTCAATTGAGCCGTATATTTTTTCTCTACACTCTTTTAAATCTTTTCCAATACATGTTACTGATAATACTCTACCCCCAGATGTATAAATTAAATCATCTTTTTTTGAGGTTCCATTATGAATCACGTATAAATCAGGATCTTCATTAAATTCATCAAGGCCTGTTATTTCGTATTCTGTTTTATAGCCTTCTGGATACCCTCCTGAAGACATTATTACAGTCATAGCTATATCATCAGAAAATTCAAGATTTTCTTCAGTTAAACTTCCATCAACAGCTTTTTCAAGCACAGTATATAGGTCAGTTTTTAATCTTGGTAATAGTACTTGAGTTTCTGGATCTCCAAATCTAACATTAAACTCTAATACCTTAGGCCCTTCTTTAGTTATCATAAATCCTATGAATAATACACCATCAAAATCATGTCCGTCTTTTAATAACCCATCCTCAATTTTTGGAATTATTTCATTTTTTATAATATCAAAACTTTCGTCATTCACGAGTAAGTTAGGAGAATAACAGCCCATTCCTCCAGTATTTCTACCTTCATCTCCATCAAAAATTCGCTTATGGTCTTTTGCAGTCCCAAAGTAAGTTAATTTCCCTTTTGAAGCAATACAAAATACAGAAGACTCAAAACCTTCTAAATATTCTTCAACTATCATAGAATTACCTTCTTCACCGAATTTCTTTTCGAGAAGAATATCCTTTATTATATAAACAGCTTCTACAGGAGTTTCACAAATTTCTACACCTTTACCAGCACACAAACCATCAGCTTTAATTACTATTGGAAAATCCCAATCTTTTATTGCATCTACTGCTTCATGATAATCATCAAAGTGCATATATTTTCCAGTTGGAATATCATATTTTTCCATAAACTCCTTAGCAAAAGTTTTACTTCCTTCTAGCTGTGAAGAAAATTTATTAGGCCCAAAAATAGCAAGACCAGCTTCTTTGAAAACATCTGTAATTCCTGCTACTAAAGGATCTTCTGGTCCTACAACTGTAAGGTCTATATCTTTTTCTAAAGCAAATTCTTTAATCGCTTCTACATCATCTACTTTGATATCTATTCTATGAGCATACCTATCAGATCCACCATTACCTGGTATTATATAGACTTTATCTACTCTATCTGATTCTTGCATTTTTTTACAGATGGCATTTTCCCTGCCACCTGAACCTATAACTAGTACCTTCAAAACTTACCTCCTAATGTCTAAAATGTCTCATTCCTGTGAAGACCATAGACATATCGTTCTCATCAACAAATTTTATACTATCCTCGTCTTTTACAGATCCCCCTGGTTGAATAACAGCTTTTACACCAGCTTCATGAAAAGCCTTTACTCCATCATCAAATGGGAAAAATCCATCAGACGCTGCTACGGCACCCTTTGCTTGTTCTCCAGCCATATCAAGTGCATGAGACACTGCAAAAAATCTATTTACATCTCCTATACCTAATCCTAGAGTTTGTTTATCTTTAGTTATTGCTATTGCGTTTGACTTTAAGCATTTAACACACTTATAAGCAAATAACAATTCATCTAATTCCTCTTGGCTTGGCTCTTTTTTACTTACAACTTTTAATTCCTCATAAAGATCTAAATCTCTGTCTTGAACTAATAGGCCACCAAATGCTTCTTTGAACTGGTATTTTTTGTTGTTAAGTTTTTTATATTCAACTACTCTAAGATTTGGTTTAACTTTAAATATTTCAAGAGCTTCTTTTGTAAAACTAGGTCCTATTACGATTTCTAAAAAGAATGAAGTCATTTCTTTAGCTAAATCTGCTCCAATTTCTTCATTTACAATTACAATTCCACCAAAGATAGATTCACTATCAGCATCTATACATCTCTTGTAAGCATCAAAAATCTTATCAGAAGATGCAATTCCAGATGGATTATTATGTTTAATACCTATAGCTGTTGGTTCATCAAAGAAATCAATGAATTCTAAAGCACAAGTAATATCTTGTATATTATTAAAAGAAAGAGCCTTTCCTTGATATAATTTTAATCCTCCAAGAGATTCAGATTTAGCATCTTTATAATAGCTAGCTTTTTGATGCGAATTTTCACCATATCTTAAATCTTGATCTTTTTCAAAGTGGAAGAATAAATCAGAAACTTCATCAGCTTGGAAATATTTTGAAATTGCCATATCATAAGCTGCAGTTGTTATAAATGCTTCTTTAGCCAACTCTTTTTTAAATTCTTCACCTTCATTATTTTTTATAGCTTCTATAACTCTTTCATATTGATTTGGGCTAGTAACTATATAAACATCTTTATAATTTTTAGCTGCTGCCCTAATCATACTAGGCCCACCAATATCAATTTTTTCTATGATTTCACTTTCAGTAGAATCAGGATTAGAAACTGTTTCCTCAAATGGATATAGCATATTTACAACCATATCAATTGATTCTATTTCATGTTCTTTTATTGTATCAACATGATTTTTAGAATCTCTTCTATAAAGAATGCCGCCAAAAATATAAGGGCTTAGAGTCTTTACCCTACCATCTAAAATTTCTGGAAAATTCGTAATTTCACTTACATCAGTTACTTCAATTCCATTTTCAATCAAATGTGCTTTAGTTCCTCCAGTTGATAATATTCTCCAACCTTGATTTACTAAATCTTTTGCAAAATCAGCAACTTTATCTTTATAATAAACACTAATTAAAGCCGTTTTCATTTTTCCACCTCTTAATACCTTCAACTATTAATTCATGCTCAACATAACTTAATCTTTTTGCTAGATTTTCTGGCTTATCGCTATTATAAACATTTACCATTTCTTGAACTATAACTTTTCCAGTATCTGTACCCTCGTCTACATAATGTATAGTTGCTCCAGATAATTTATCTCCTGAGTTTATGACGCTTTTATGGACATTTAATCCATACATCCCATCTCCTCCATGTTTAGGAAGAAGAGATGGGTGTAAGTTTATTATTTTACCTGCAAATTTTTCTAAAAATTCTTTAGGTAATATAACTAAAAATCCAGCTAGAACAATTAAATCTAAATCTTTTAAATCTTCCGTTAATAATTCAAATGCATTATCTTCTTTAAAATCTATTACTTTGTATAGTAAACCATGTTTTTTAGCTCTTTGTAGACCATATGCATTTGATTTATTAGAAACGACTAAAGATATTTCTCCATCTAATTGCCCAGTTTCTATTGAGTCAATTATACTTTGAAGATTAGTTCCGCCACCAGAAATTAATACACCTATTTTTATAGGCATACTTCTATTCTTTCGTCGCCTTCTACTATTTCGCCAAGATTATAGAATTCTTCTCCAGCTTCAGTTAATTTTCCCTTAACTTCATCTAAGTCATCTTTATTGATAATAGCGATCATTCCAATTCCCATATTGAATGTTGAGTACATTTCTTTAGTTGCAATTCCGCCAAGTTCTTGAATTAATTCAAATACTGCAGGTGTTTTAACTTCTCTAATATCTAAATTTGCACATAGTCCTTCAGGTACTATTCTAGGAACATTTTCATAAAGTCCCCCACCTGTAATATGAATATATCCATGAGCATCAGTAGCTTCATTTATAGCTTTTACAGCATGGTGATATATTTTTGTAGGAGTTAATAATTCCTCTCCTAAAGTTTTCCCGAACTCATCATAATACTCATTTATATCTAAATCTTTTACATCAAATAATAGTTTTCTAATTAAAGAAAAACCATTTGAATGTGTTCCAGAAGAAGGAAGACCTAAAATAACATCTCCTTCTTGGATTTTAGATCCATCAATAATATTTTCTTCGTCTACTACACCTACAGCAAATCCAGCTAAATCATATTCGCCGTCATCATAAAAACCTGGCATTTCTGCAGTTTCTCCACCAATTAATGCCATTTCAGAAAGCCTACATCCTTCAGCAACACCTTCAACGATAGAAGCCATTTTATTTGGTTCTAGTATCCCTGTTCCAATATAATCTAAGAAGAATAAAGGCTCAGCACCTTGGCAAATAATATCATTAACACACATAGCCACACAGTCTTGACCAATTGTATTATGTTTATCTGTCATAAAAGCAACTTTTAGCTTAGTTCCAACACCATCAGTTCCTGAAACAAGAACAGGATTTTTATATTTTTCATTATCTAATTTATAAAGACCTGAAAAACCTCCAATAGATGATAAAACATTTGCTGTATTAGTTCTTTTTACAATTTCCTTAATTTTCTTTACTTCTTCGTATCCTTTTTCTCTGTCTACTCCAGCTGCCTTATAGTCCATACTCTTCCTCCAAATTC
>CAYSPO010000058.1:0-5934 GCA_964432945.1 uncultured Peptoniphilaceae bacterium | reverse complement strand
TTACAGAATAATATCTAACAACATCTGCCCCATATTTATCAAATAATATCATAGGATTAAGAGTATTTCCTCTTGATTTAGACATTTTCTTACCTTCTTTATCTAAGATAAGATCATTTACAAGAACATTTTTGTAAGGCGCTTTTCCTGTAAGCATTACTGAAATTGCTAATAGTGAGTAGAACCAGCCTCTAGTTTGGTCAATTCCTTCATTAATAAAGTCAGCTGGGAATTGTCTTTCAAATTCTTCCTTATTTTCAAATGGATAATGATGTTGGGCAAATGGCATTGCTCCTGAATCAAACCAAACATCAATAACATCTGATTCTCTTTGCATTTTTCCGCCACATTCACATTCTATATGAACCTCATCAACGAATGGTCTATGAAGTTCGATATTTTCATCAATATCTTCTATTGCTCTTTCAGCAAGTTCTTTTCTAGAACCAACAGAAGTTGTTTTACCACAGTCTGGACATTTCCAAATTGGGAAAGGTGTACCCCAATATCTAGACCTTGTGATTGCCCAGTCTTTAAGATTTTCTAACCAGTTTCCAAATCTCTTTTCTCCAACAAAATCTGGGAACCAATTAACCTTATTATTTTCTTCAATAAGTTGGTCTTTATATTTTGTTACTTCAATATACCAAGATGGTTTAGAGTAATAAATAAGCTCAGTATCACATCTCCAGCAATGTGGGTAGTTATGTTCGATTTTTTGGGTTCTATATAACTTACCAGAATCCCTTAGGTAAGAAATTATTTCTGGATCTGCGTCCATAACTCCTAGACCCTTCCATCTAGTGTCCATAAATTTACCTTCGTCATCAACTGGATTTATAATTGGGAAATTATGCTTTCTACTAGTTTCATAGTCATCTTCCCCAAAAGCAGGAGCTGTATGAACTATCCCAGTACCATCAGTTGTCGTTACATAATCAGCAGCAACTATATAAAAAGCATCGCCTTTTACTTCAATGTCATCTATTAATTGCTCATATCTTCTATTTAAAAGATCTGTACCTTTTAATTCTTCTAAAACTTCATATTCTTTATTTAAAGCTACATCTAATAAATCTTTAGCAAGATATAACTTTTCTCCTTCAACATCAACTTTTACATAGTCGACCTCTGGGTTAACTGCTAAAGTAACATTAGAAGGAAGAGTCCAAGGAGTTGTAGTCCAAGCTAGGAAATAAGAATCTTCGTCAGCTGCTTTAAATTTAACATAGGCAGACTCAGTTTTTATCATCTTGTAACCTTGAGCTACCTCATGAGAAGCAAGTCCAGTTCCACATCTTGGGCAATAAGGAAGAATTTTCGCTCCTTCATAAACAAGTCCTTTTTCATAAAGTTGATCTAAAATCCACCATACTGTTTCAATATAGTCATTATCTAAGGTTATATAAGGATCGTCCATATCAACCATGAACGCCATTCTTTCAGACATCTCTCTCCAAAGTTTTTCATATTGGAAAACAGATTCTCTACATTTTTGGTTAAACCCTTCAACTCCATAGTCTTCTATTTCTTTTTTACTTGTTAAGCCAAGTTCTTTTTCTACACCTATTTCAACAGGTAAACCATGGGTATCCCAACCTGCTTTTCTTTTAACTTGGCAACCTCTCATTGTTTTATATCTGCAAGTAACATCTTTTAGTGTCCTAGAAATTACATGGTGAATTCCAGGCTTTCCGTTTGCAGTCGGAGGTCCTTCATAGTAGACAAACCTATTATCATCAGGTCTACTTTCAATAGTAGAGTCTAGAAGATCTATATCATTCCAATACTTTGCAATTTCTTCTTCTCTTAAATCTACTTTTTTTTCAGATAAATCATCAAATTTCGCCATAAACCAACCTCTTTCTCAAATAAAAAAAGTCCCCATCAAGGGACGAATTCATCGTGGTACCACCATTGTTATAGGCAAAAAACCTATCTCTCATTGCGTTTAACGTTCGCACATACGCAGCCACTATTGATGGCTGAGCTCCGGGGTGATCTTCTATTATTCTCCAGTACCTGCTCCCACCTACCAGGCTCGCTCTAACCTTATAAATAATATACTCTTCCTTTCACAGCTTATATAAAAAAATTATATATTATTAAAATATAATTTGCAAGTATAAATTTATACTAATAGTTATTAAAAGATTGGCTACATTCTCCCCTTAGGGAAAATGTAACCAATTTTTAAGTTTTCTAGTTTTTGTTTATTGAAGCATCACAAATTGATTCAATTGCTCCATCAAGCATTTTATCAAATTCTTCTTCACTTTGATTTTCTTTTAATCCTTCAGTTAAAGCTCTAGAGAATGATGCAACAACTCTATCATTTGCCTTTAATAATTCATTAGACTCTTCTCTTGAGTATCCACCTGAAAGTGCAACTACTCTTACAACATTATCAAAATTATTTAAATCTTTATATAAGTTTGCTTTTGTTGGTAAAGTAAGTTTAAACATTACAAGAGTATCTTTATTTAATTCTTCTAAAGCATTCATAAGTTCAGAACTTAAGAATTCTTCTATTTTTTCCTTATCTTCTGAATGAATATCTACTTCTGGTTCTAATATTGGAACAAAACCTGCATCAGCAATTTTCTTACCGTATTCAAATTGTTGTTTAACGATAGCTTTAATTCCTTCTTCATTATATTCTTTGATTACAGATCTCATTTTTGTTCCAAAAATATTTCTTTCTTTAGCTTCTGCTAGAATTTCATCAAGGTCATCGATTTCCTTCATAAGCTGAACACCATTTTCCATATCAGCAAGACCTTTATCAACCTTTAGTATAGGAACAATTCCTTTTTCTTCCCAAAGGTAGTCAGCAGTATATTTACCATCAATTTTAGAATTCATAGTAATTTTGAATAGAATAGTTCCAATAATTCTTTCACCAGTAAAAGCCTCTGATTTAATAATTCTTGTTCTCATTTGATGAACTAAATCAAACATTTCCTCATCATTTGAAAATCTATCTCCAGCTACTCCATATCTTTCTAGTGCTTTTGGAGTTGAACCACCACTTTGGTCCAAAGCCGCAATAAAGCCTTTACCATTTCTCATTTTTTCTAACTGCTTTTCGTTCATTGACACTCTCCATTCTTAATTTTTATTTCTATACTTATATTATATTATAAATTCTACATTAACTCAATCAATGACCTAAAGTCCTAGTTCTTCTTGTTTTGCCCTTAGTTTAACTATAAATTCATCTTCATCTAAATCAACCATATCTAAAGTTATTATCTGATCTTTTTTTACATCTTGCTTTAGAACTGTATTTTTAGTTATAAGACCTATTGGCATATAGGCATTTGACTTAGCATCACTATAAGAAGTTAGCTTTCCAAAAACATCTTTACCACCCATACCCTCAAGAGTTTGACCTTTTTTTAAATCTCTTTTAGCAATAGTTATTACATCAGCCATTTGCCCTTTCATAGGTGCAATTGTAGATTCATTTTCAATAACTGCATCATAAATTGTGATAGGAGTCTCTAAGCTAGTTAAATGATAAGGTCTATATAAAGAATAATTTGGTCCATTACCCATACTTAAATACTTCATTAAATCATCAACTTCATTAGCCTCATGATTAACAATAGCAAATACCCCTGGAGCCATTCCAAAAGCAAAGTCTACTATACCATAAGAATTCAAAATTCCCCCTTGCTCTTTAAGGGTAAATACATTAGAAATATCTTTAGGATTTGTTGAAACCCCATGGCAGCCTAAAACATCAGGAACGAAACCTATAGCATTACAAACAGAATTTAATTCTATCATTGTATTTGTACCATCTATAAAACTAGTTAAAATCTTAGGATAAAGACCTTTTCTTTCAGCTTCCTCATAAACATCATCAGCTGTTACATAGTTATCTAAAGGATTATTTTTCCCCTTACCAACTGCTAGAAGCTCAAAACCTAGACTTAAGGCAAAATCTGCCAACTCCATTATGGCTCCTGGCTCATCTCCAGCTGACCCTGTATATACAACTCCATTTTCATGAGCATATTTATTAAGGATTGGACCTACTACTGCATCACATTCAACATTAAGCATAATTACATGTTTTTTATTTAAGATACTCTCATAAGCCATCTTAGCTCCAAAAGGAGGATTACCAGTAGCATCTACCATGGCATCTATTTTTTCTAGCTTGTAACCGATAGTATAATCTTCAGACACTACATAGGCATTTCTATTAATCGCAGCTTCTGCTTTTGAAATATCATTTGTAACAACAATATCATCTCTTGATATACCTGTTTTTAATAAAGATTGAATAGCCTTATCTGGAATCTCATCAATTAAAAGAGCAGGTTCCATTCCATCAATTCTCGTCATTTGATGAATTAAACCATGCCCCATTTTCCCAACACCAACTATTCCAACTCTTATTTTTTCTCCAAGCAAACTTAATTTTGTTAGCTTTCTTTTCATTCTAAACATATATATTCTCCTTAAATGGAAGATCCACAAGCATAGGCAGACGCCCAAGCCCAATGAAGATTAAAACCACCACAATCTCCATCAATATCAACAATTTCTCCTACAAAATATAACCCGTCAACTAATTTTGATTTCATAGTTGAAGGATTAATTTCATTAGTATCTACTCCACCAACAGTAACTTGAGCTCCATCGATAGATTTATAACTATCTACTTCAAAAATCCAATTCTTCAATTTCCATACAATCTTTTCTATCTCTTTATATTCTATTGAATTTACATTTTGCTTTAAATCAAAATCTTTTAAGACATAAGGAATTAAATTATCATTTATTTTACCAACTAACAATTCCTGCAAAGAATTCTTGCTAAGAGCAAATTCATAAGCAAATCTTTCTATTAATTTTTCTAAAGTGTATTCAGGAAAAAGGTCAATATAAAAATAAGCCTTAGAACCTTCATTAACAATATCTAAAGCTCTCCTTGATAATTGCAATATAGATGGTCCTGAAATTCCGTAATCGGTAAAAAGTATTTCATCTTCGTCTTTATGAATAAAGTTATCATCTTTATATAACTTAACTAAACCATTGAAACGAGTACCTGAAATAGCTTTAAAATCTTTACCCTTTAACTTAATCTGAACAATTGCAGGCCCAAGTTTAGTGATGCTATGACCAAATGACTTAGCTAAATTGTAGCCATTACCATCAGAACCAGTATTTTTCAGAGTCATTCCACCATTAGCAAGGATTATTTTATCACTTTTATAGGTGTTTTTTTCAGTTTCAATAAAAAACACTTCTTTTTTCTTTATAGATAGAACTTTCTCCTCATAGATAATCTTACCACCAAGATTTCTAAACTCCATTAAAAGTAAGTCTAATACAGATGAAGCTTGGAGACTTCTGGGATAAGCTCTTCCCTTACTTAGAGAAGTTGTATCCATGCCTAGTTCATAAAAAAAAGTTTTTGCTTCTTCAAAGCCAAATCTTGATAAAGCTGAATAAGCAAACTTTTTATTATTTCCGTGATACCTATCTATTGAAATTTCTTTATTTGTATAATTACATCTTCCATTGCCTGTTGCAAGTAGCTTTTTACCAGGTCTTTCATTTCTTTCTAAAATTGTAACTGTATTTTGTCCTCTACAAGCCATAATCCCAGCCATTAAACCAGCAGGACCAGCACCTACAATAATCACATTCAAAATATCACCAACTTTATTTAATATTACCATAAAAAACTCTAATAGTCACTAGTTGTTTATTGTTTATCGATATATATTAGTCCTTAGTCAATATTCATATAAATTTAACATATTATTCTAAATTGTAATCGTTTTGTAACCCCTTATACAAAATACTTTGCTATACTAAATGTAGACGATAAGGATGGTTCCAAGCTAAAGTTTTTGTTCATCCTCCCAAATAAACAAAGACTCCATCCTAATAAAAAAGCCCAAGAGA
>CAYSPO010000057.1:0-5962 GCA_964432945.1 uncultured Peptoniphilaceae bacterium | reverse complement strand
CTATGAAATTATCCGACTTTGCTTATCGTTATGGAGTAGACTCAAGTTATTTTTCTTATATACAAGCATCAGATAATGGACAAGAAAAATTCCAAAATGTTTTAGCATTTATTCAAAGAATAGAAGATTATGAAGAAATCTCTTATTCTTCTCTTGTAGACTTTTTGGTATATGTTGATACTTTATTAGATTCACCTTCTGAATCATTAGAGCCTACTAAACTAATTTCAGAGTCTGAAAATGTTGTTAGACTAATGACTATTCATAAATCTAAAGGTCTTGAGTTCAAAGTTATTTTTCTAACTGATATGGAGAGAAACTTTAAGCTCCATGAAAAATCTGATAATTATATAATTGATGATGAGCTTGGAATTGGTCTTAAAGTAGTTGATAAAAATCTTAATACTATATACAAAACAGCTCATAGAAAAATTATTGAAAGCAAAAAAGAAACTGAAATGAAATCAGAAGAGTTAAGATTACTCTATGTTGGAGCCACTAGGGCAGAGAAAGTTTTATATTTAGTAGGATCAGCTGAAAAGCCTGAAGAATATTTACAGAATCTACAAAAAGAACCTTTAGATTTTTCTTTGAAAAAAGCTAAATCTATGATGGATTGGTACTTGACTGTGGCTGTAAGAGATAGACTATTTACAAATCAATTATCTGATATACTTGACTCTGGAGAAAGTAGTTATTTTGAGGAGAATTTTCCTGCAGTTATTTTTATAAATCCTTATGAATCTATACTAGCTGATGAAAAATCTGAAATTGGTATAAATAATATGTTAAGTCAGTTAAAAAACAAAGATTTTATTGAAGTAAATAATATTATAGATTTTCAGTATAAAGATATAGATAAAACAGTTCTACCTTATAAAAATACTGTTTCAAATATTAGTACTAAGAATATTTCTAAAACAGATGATACTGCAGAATTCCCAAACCCATATAAAGCTAGTTTTAATTTTGATGGTAAATTACCAGATATCTTAATTGATGATAATAATTTAAGTCCACAGCAAAGAGGTAGTTTGATACATTTTGTGTTCCAAAACATCTCTTATAAAGATCATACAAAAGAATCAGTTAAAGATGAATTAAATAGGATGGTTGTAGTGGAGCTCTTAACTAAAGCTGAAGCTGAGTCTATTAATCCTGATATATTTGTTCAATTCTTCAAAACTAGCCTTGCTAAGAGAATTATAAATAATTTGCCGACTTTAACTAGAGAAAAATCTTTTACAATGAAGTATAAAGATATCTATGTTGACGGTCAGATTGATGGATATTTTGTAGAAGAGGGGGAGATAGTATTATTTGATATAAAAACAGATTCAACAATGTCTCCTACCAGATATAACACTCAACTAGCTTTGTATAAAAAAGCATTAGAGACTGCTTATCATATTAAAGTAAAGGAAGTATATATATACTGGACAACATTCAATAAAGTAAGTAAGATTAATTTTTAATATTCATTAAATCATGATAGAATAAGTTTGTTAAGCTAAATATTCTAGGGGTGCTAAGATAGTGGCTGAGAACTATACCCTTGACCTGATACGGATAATACCGGCGTAGGAAAGTTTTATTTAGGAGGAAAAATGAATATAAAAATCGAAGAAATAGTTGAAGGTGGAATTTTCATAGCCTTAGCTACAGTTTTAAGTCTTATTACAATCTATAAAATGCCTC
The DNA here is from genome assembly GCA_964432945.1 of uncultured Peptoniphilaceae bacterium. Taxonomy (GTDB): domain Bacteria; phylum Bacillota; class Clostridia; order Tissierellales; family Peptoniphilaceae; genus CAYSPO01. The sequence continues at coordinate 4,264 of CAYSPO010000057.1, read as the reverse complement.
AAGGCGGATCTATTACAGCCGCTTCAATGGCACCAATTATCATATACTCAATAAGATGGGGGATAAAAAAAGGACTAGTAGCTGGAGTTATTTATGGACTTATACAGTTTTTTATATCACCTTATTTTTTATCACCAATGCAATTTTTGCTTGATTATATAATTGCCTATGGATTACTAGGACTTGCTGGAATGGGTAAAATAAATGATTTCGACTTAAAGAATGTTTTACCAACTGCTGGCATTGCAATGGCTGCTAGAGCATTATCACATATTTTAGCAGGAGTTTTCTTTTTTGCTGAATATGCTGGAGACCAAAACCCATGGGTTTATTCTGCAATCTATAATTTTTCATATATGATTCCAGAATTAATAATTACAACAATTATTATTAGCTTATTAAATAAGCCACTTAAAAATATATTAAATAGGTCGAAAGTTAGCTAACAAAAAAAGGATGCCTCAGCGCATCCTTATTTTATTTTCTTAGGTTGATTTAAATATTTAAACTTTTCATCAAAGGGAATTGGTCTTGCAATTATCATAGAGCCGAGACAAATCTCACCTGAGTAAATTACAGCTACTTGTCCTGGAGTAATTCCAGCAAATTTATCAAAACTTAGCTTTGCTTTATCTTCCATATATTCTATGTCAATTTCTACATCAGCTTGTCTGTATCTGAATTTAGCAGTTAAAGGCATCGACTCATCTGGTTTTCCATTAATCCAATGAATATCTTCTCCGATTAATCCAATAGAAAAGTTAGCAGGATTCTCTTTTCCCTGGCAAACATACACCTGATTTTTCTCATGATTTTTACCGCATACAAACCAAGGTTCTCCGCTACCTATTCCACCGATTCCTAAACCTTTTCTTTGACCATTAGTATAGTGAATTAGTCCCATATGCTTACCTAAAATATTACCTGTATCTATATCGACAATATCGCCACTTTTTGTATATAGATGTTCATCTAAAAATTTATCAAAATCTCTTTCACCTATAAAACAAATACCCGTAGAATCTTTTTTCTTTGCTGTTACTAGTCCATTTTCTTCTGCAATCTTCCTTACAATTGGTTTTTCAAGATGTCCTATTGGGAAAATTGTTTTTTTCAATGCACTTTCTTCTATCCTAGATAAAAAATAAGATTGATCTTTATTAGTATCTACACCTCTTAATAGCTGTCCTTTTTCTCTATTAACTTGAGCATAATGTCCCATAGCTATATAATCGCCTTCTATTGTCATAGCATATTTAAGGAAAGCATTAAATTTTATATCTTGGTTACACATAACATCTGGGTTAGGTGTCCTACCATTTTTATATTCATTTAGAAAATAATCAAAAACAGTATTTCTGTATTCTTCTTCGAAATCTATTGTATAAAAAGGAATATCTAATTGATTGCATACTCTTCTTGCATCGCTTGCATCTTTAGTTGCCGTACAAGGACCAAATTCATCTTCATCTGACCAATTCTTCATAAACAAGCCAATAACATCGTAACCTGCTTCTTTTAATAATAAAGCAGATACAGACGAATCAACGCCACCACTCATACCTAAAATAACTCTTGCCATAAAGCACCTACCTTCTTTGTTATTATAGTTAAAAATTACAGCTTTTTCAATTAATCTTCTTTAATTAATAAATTGGTTATGGTATTATTTTTATACGAAAGAGAGGAAAATAATGAAAACAATAAATAAAATTCTTATAGCTCTTGGGCTAGTGTATTTGATAGGGGTAGGCTTCTTTAGCTTTTTTACTTATCCAAACACTTATATAAATAATCATAAAAAAAGTTTGGTTAGTAAAGATAGTGCCTTAAATACAAACGCTGAAAACCCTAGTCTTACTATAAAAGGAAGGAACGGTAAATCTGATATCCTTTCTGGCAATGCTATTGACTATAAACAAATATTAGTACCAGGACAAACTCTAAAACAAAATCCATTTTTATGGCCAATAGAGATTTTTAGAACTCATAAGCATGAACCTGAATATGATGTAAGTTTTAATAAAGAAAAAATCGATAATTTCTTAGTTAATTCTGAATTAATGAAAGATATGAAAGAACCTAAAGACGCACGTTTAATAGAAGCTGATAATAAATTTGAAATTCAAAAAGGGGAACCAGGTGATACCCTCGATAAAGTTAAGGCAACCGAATCAATTGTTAATGCCTTAAAAACTGGTCAAGATGAATTGATTTTAGAAAATGAATATATTGAGCCGAAGGTAACTGCTGATTCTGAAGAACTTAAGAAAAGATTAGAGAACGCAAACTCTGTTGCAAGCTTAAAAATTTCTATGGATATGGGAGATAATATAATTGATCTTAGCCCAAATGAACTGTTGGATTTCTATGTAATTGACAACAATGAGTTTGTGCCGATGCAAGATCAAGTCTATGAATATGTTAGACAATTAGCTATAGAATACGATACTTTTTCTCCTGAAACAGAAAGAAATTTTACAACAACAAGTGGTGAAGATATTGTTGTTGTAGGAGGTATTTATGGTTGGCAAATAGATGTAGAAGAAACATCAAACCAATTATATGAAGCTTTAGCAAATAAAAAAGATGCCACTATCATTCCAACTTATTTAGTTGAGGGATTAACTCGTGGTAAAGATGATTTAAAAGATACCTATATAGAGATTTCAATAGATAAACAACACTTATGGTTCTACAAAGATGGAGAACTTATAGTAGAAACTGATGTTGTAACAGGAGATCCTACTAGAGGAGTATCAACTCATCGAGGAGTGGGTAAAATTTGGTCTAAAGAAGAAGATAGAAATTTAGTAGGTATAGTACCAGAAGGAAGTAGCGATTATACTTCACATGTAGACTTCTGGATGCCAATTAATTGGGATAATGAAGGAATTCATAATTCTAAATGGAGAACTACATTTGGTGGTGGCACTTATGTAGGTAATGGATCTTATGGCTGTGTTAACTTACCTTATGACCCAACTAAAGTAATTTTTGAAAATGCAGAACTAAACACACCAGTTGTAGTGTATTAGAAAAACAATCCCTATCGAATAAATTCGACAGGGATTGTTTTTTTATCCAAGAACTTTTTCAGCCATATTTTTTGCAAGTTCTTCTAATTTAATATAATCTTCATCTTTAATTCTACTTTTTACTTCTACTTCATCAACTAAATCAAATTTTGTCTTATCACTAAATTCTTTAATTTCTTTTACACCGCCACCGGACCAGCTAAATGATCCAAATATACCCAAATAGTGATTTTCAATTTTATTCATTTCTAATATATTCATTAAATCAGTAATCTTTGGATAAGCTCTATTATCATAAGTACAAGAGCCAAGTATCAATCCATTATACCTCCAAACTTCAGATAAGATATAGGATATATTAGTTTTAGATACATCAAATACGCAGATGTTATTTACACCATTATTAACTAATTCTCTAGCTAAATAATCAGCCATCTTAGCATTTGTTCCATACATTGAGCCATATGCTATAACAATACCAGGATCTGTTTCATGATTAGCATATCTCTTATATAGATTTATAATCTTTTCTGGAGATTGTCTCCAAATCGCGCCATGAACTGGACAAATCATATCTATTTCTAAGTCTTTTAGCTTGTTTAGAGCCATGTTAGCAGACTTAGAATGCTTACCTACTATATTAGAATAATATCTTCTAATTTCAGTTTCTAAAGCTTCAAAATCACCTTGTTCATCATCGAAAATATTTCCGTCTAAAGCACCGAACCCTCCAAAAATATCTTGAGAGAATAAAATTTTAGAATTAATCTCATAACTAACCATTGATTCAGGCCAGTGAACCATTGGTGTTTTATAAAAAACTAATTTCCTATCTCCAAGATCTAAAGTATCACCTTCATCAACAAGAATTACATTGTCATTTATATCAAAAAATTCACTTAAAAATTGTACAGTCTTTTTATTACCTACAATTTTAATATTTGGATATAAATCAAGGAGAGATTTAATAGATCCTGCATGGTCAGGTTCCATATGATGAACTACCAGATAATCAAGATCTCTGCCATTAAGAGAGTTTCTTAAGTTATTTATAAAGTCAGATACTTTTGTAATTTTGACTGTATCTAGTAAAGCAGTTTTTTCTGATTTTAATAAATATGAATTATAAGAAACTCCCTTTGGTAGAGGCCAAATGTTCTCAAATCTCGGTGTTTCTCTATCATTAACACCTATGTAGTCTAAATAATCAGTAATTTTAATAAAAT
>CAYSPO010000056.1:0-6313 GCA_964432945.1 uncultured Peptoniphilaceae bacterium | reverse complement strand
CTATTAGTTTTCTAGATGCTAAACAAATTCCTTTACTTTTAACAGGACCTAAAGAAGTACCTCAAATAACTAAGAATTTTATTATGAATAATTATATTAATAATATCACAGTATTTGGAGGAGAAAAGTCTATTTCTAACGAATCTTTATTATCATTAGGGTCTGTAAATAGGATTTCAGGAGACAACAGATATAAAACTGCAATAGAAATAGCGAAAAAATCTTATCCTAATTCAAAAAGCCTTATTTTAGTTAATGGGAATTCTTATGCAGATGCTTTAGCATCTTCAGCTTTAATGGCTAAGCATGAAGCACCAATTATGTTAGTAGGAAAAGATAAAATTCCTAAAGAAGTAGAAGAATATATTTTAGCAAAGTTACCTGATAGTATTTTTATAGTTGGGGGTACAAGTTCAGTATCGATGCAAGTTGTTACTCAGCTTGGTGAAATAGTAAAAGATGCTAATACCATTAAACCAGATCTATTTCCAAATAGTTTTAATGAACAGTATGCTAAAGACTTAGCAAATTTACTAAATAAAGAAAGAGGCTCTAGAGGACTTAGAGCTCTTCCTTATTCAGAAAACTTAGCTGAAGCTGCTAGAAGAAGAGCTAAAGAATTGTCAGTTGAATTCTCGCCAACGAAAAGACCAGATGGAAGTGATTGGGCTACTATTAGTCCTGATGCCAAAGGGCAAGTAATTGTTTCATTGAAAGGCTTTCCTGAAGATATATTTCGTTCAATTCAATCTGTTTCCACATCTTTTTCAAATAGAGATGATTTTCAAGGTCTTGGAATTGGAGTATGGACAGATGCTAATGGAAAATCAAATTGGGTAGTTATTTTTGGAACTGCAAGATAAAAAAGCGAAGGAGTGGAAATGAGAACAATATTAAATTTTGTCTTGGACCACCAAGATGGCTTATATATGTCAATGATTGTAGCACTATTTGCAATTATTGGTACATATCTAATATATTGGATAACAAATAAAAATAAATTCATGAAATATCTTCCTGGATTATTAATGTTTTTCATAGCTATATATAAACTTTATATAGGTTGGATGAATATTACTAAACCTGAGGGAATAGACGATATTTCTTTAGCTGTAACTATTGGAGTTGGAGGAGTAGTTTCTTTATGTTTTGCTTGGATACTTGGAATAAAAAGAAAGTATAAGAGAAAACCAAAAGCGAAAACTAAAACTAAAGTAAAACGCCGAAAAGGAGTCTTATAAAATCTATGACTAATATAGGAGCTTTTTTTGACATTGATGGAACTTTAACTAGAACATCTATGATGGTTGAACATTTTGAAAGAATGATTCAAAATGAGGTAATTGATGATGAAATTTATACAAATGAAATCAAACCAATATATGAAGATTACAAAAGAAGATATACTGAATATGATAAATACCTAGAAGTAACTGCAAATGCTTACAATGAAGCTCTTGCAGGAATTCCTTATGACTTTGTAGATTTCTTTGCCAACAAGGTAATAGCAGAGAAGTCAGATATTGTATATAGATTTACTAGGTCTAAGATAGAATATCACCTAGAAAATGGACATAAAGTGTTTTTTATTTCTGGTAGTCCTGAGTTTTTAGTAAAGAGAATGGCTGAAAAATATGGGGTTACAGATTTCAAGGGGACAGAATTTGAAGTAAGCGATAGCAAATTTACTGGTAAATATCAGCCTATGTGGGATGCAGTAGATAAAAAGAGGGTAATGCTTGAGTTTAAAGAGAAGTATGACTTAGATTTTTCTAAATCTTTTGCTTATGGTGATACTACTGGAGATATTTCTATGTTAGAAATGGTTGGAAATCCAACAGCAATAAACCCAGCAAAGACTTTACTTCAATATATCCAAAATAACGAAGACCTTAGGGAAAAAATAAATATTATTGTTGAAAGAAAAGATGTAATTTACAGTATACCTTCAGATGTAAAATTAGTATAAACTTTGATATACTTCCTTGAATTAGGGGTATATAAGTGGTAGAATTGAAATAAGTTAATAATAAGCGATGAAAGAACGAGTAATAAAAGTAGTGTCTACAGAGAGAATATGGTGCTGAGAAATATTCAGAAGGGCCTTTTATGAAAACTATTCTGGAGCTTTTAATTTAAATTAAGAAACAACTAGGGTGGAACCACGAATGACTCTCGTCCCTACAGAAATGTAGGAATGAGAGTATTTTTTTATAAAAAAAGGGGGATTTATATGATTAAAATAACTTTACCTGACGGTTCAGTTAGAGAGTATGAAAAAGGGGTAGCACTAAAAGATATTGCTGCTGATATTTCTATGGGACTTATGAGAAACTCAACAGGCGCGATAGTAAACGGTCAAGTAAGAGGACTTGGAGAAATTTTAAATGAAGATGCTGAAGTTAGTTTTGTAGGTTTTGATGATAAAGAAGGAAAATCAGTTTTCTGGCATACTTCTGCTCATATTTTAGCTGGAGCAATCCAAAGGCTATTTCCTGGAACAAAGTTTGCTATAGGGCCAGCTATTGACAACGGTTTTTATTATGATTTAGATACTGACCATACTTTTGTGCCAGAAGATTTAGAAGCTATTGAAAATGAAATGAAAAAAATTGTTAAAGAAAATAATCCTCTTATAAGAATAGATATTTCTAGAGAAGATGCTTTGAAAAGATTTGAAGAACAAGGGGAAATCTATAAGGTTGAATTAATTAACGATCTCCCTGAAGATGAACCTATAACTTTATATGAATCAGGAGATTTTGTTGACTTATGTAGAGGGCCTCACCTTCTTGAACCTAAAGAAATTAAAGCAATTAAATTAAGAAGTATAGCGGGAGCTTATTGGAGAGGCGACGAAAAAAACAAAATGCTTCAAAGAATCTACGGAATTTCATTCCCTAAGAAAAAATTACTAGATGAATATCTAGAAAGAATGGAAGAAGCAGAAAAAAGAGACCATAGAAAACTTGGTAAAGAATTAGATTTATTTAGTATGCATGAAGAAGGACCAGGATTTCCATTCTTCCATCCTAAAGGAATGATTATAAGAAACGAAATAGAGAATTTCTGGAAAGATCTTCATATAGAAGCAGGATATGGTGAAACAAAAACTCCTTTAATCCTTAATGAGGAATTATGGAGAAGATCTGGACATTGGGATCATTATAAAGAAAATATGTATTTTACAGAAATAGATGAAAATGCTTATGCTATTAAGCCAATGAATTGCCCAGGATCTATGTTGACTTATAAAACAAAAATGCATTCTTATAGAGACCTTCCACTAAGACTTGGAGAATTAGGTTTAGTTCATAGACATGAGCTTTCTGGAACTCTTCATGGTTTATTTAGAGTTAGAGCTTTTACTCAAGATGACGCTCATATATTTATGCTTCCTAGCCAAATTAAAGATGAAATTATAGGAGTTATTAAGTTAGCTGATTATATATATTCAATGTTTGGATTTAAGTATTCAGTTGAATTATCTACTAGACCAGAGAATTCTATGGGTAGCCAAGAAGAATGGGATAACGCAACAAATGGTCTTAGAGATGCTTTAGAAGAAATAGGAATTGAATATGAAGTTAATGAAGGCGATGGGGCATTCTATGGTCCAAAGATTGATTTTCATCTTGAAGATGCGATTGGAAGAACTTGGCAATGTGGAACTATTCAACTAGACTTCCAACTTCCAGAAAAATTTGAACTTGAATATATTGATGAGAATGGAGAAAAAGCTAGACCGGTAGTAGTTCATAGGGCTCTATATGGTTCTATTGAAAGATTTATGGGAATTTTAATTGAACATTATGCAGGTAAGTTCCCAGTATGGTTAGCTCCAGTTCAAGCAAAAATTCTTCCTATCTCTGATAAGTTTAATGAAGAAGCTTATAAATTAGCTGATAAAATGAAAGCTAAAGGTATAAGAGTTGAAGTTGATGACAAGGCAGAAAAAATTGGATTTAAAATAAGAGAAGCTCAAGTTAATAAAATACCTTATTCTTTAATCATGGGCGCTAAAGAAGTTGAAGATGGCACAGTATCTGTTAGAGTTAGAGATGAAGGCGAAAAAGACGCGATGAGTCATGATGATTTTATTGATATGATAATAAAAGAAAGAGATTCCAAAACAGCGAATCTTTATACAAAATAAGAAACTAAAAAAGCAGCATAGGCTGCTTTTTTATTGGGATCATAATTTTATGGTTTAACGTATTATTGTAGGTATACATTTTATGCCTACAAATTTTCAGTTCAAATTAATGATTCAACTGTTCCTATTACTGCTTATAAATTTACTATTATTTTATTGTGTTTACAGCTATATTCTAGCAAAATTTTATAGATATGACAAATTTTATTAGTTTATAAAAGAATAATTCCTGACTCTTCACATACTTCTACCATATCTTTAGGCCAAACTGAGGCTTGAACTTCTCCAATATGAGCCTTTTGCATAAAGAACATACACATTCTTGATTGACCAATTCCTCCACCGATAGTAAGGGGAAGTTCGTTGTTAAGCAACATTTTGTGGTAGTCTAATTCTCTTCTATCATTTGCGTTAGCTAAATTTAGCTGCTTATCTAAGGTTTTTGAATCGACTCTTATTCCCATAGAACTTAATTCAAGGGATTTTTCTAAAATAGGGTTATAGAATATTATATCTCCGTTTAATAGCCAATCATCGTAATCAGGGCTTCTTTTATCATGGGCTTTTCCATTACTTAATGGGTGTCCTATTTGATAGATAAATATTGCACCTTTTTCTTTAACATAGGCGTCTTCTCTTTCTTCAGGAGATAAATCTGGATATAAATCTAGAAGCTCTTGGCTGCTAATAAAAGTTATCTCATCAGGAAGAACCTTGTCATACTGTGGATAATGGTAGGTAATAAAATCATCAGTTTGAATAAAAACATTATAAATTTTATTTACAATGTGTCTTAGATAATCCTCGCTTCTTTCTTCTTTTTTTATAACTTTTTCCCAATCCCACTGGTCAACATAATACGAGTGAGTGTTATCTGGGATTTCATCTCGCCTAATAGCATTCATATCAGCATATAAGCCTGTACCAGCCTTATAATTATATTTTTTTAATGCAATTCTTTTCCATTTTGCAAGAGATTGAACAATCTCTAAGTTTTCACCGTTTTTGCTATCAAAACTAACTGGCCTTTCGCTGCCAGTAAGATTATCATTAAGCCCTGAAGATTTTTCTACAAATAAAGGTGCAGAAACTCTTTCTAAGTTTAAAGCATAAGCTAAAGACATTTGGAAAAAATCTTTTATTTCTTTAATAGCCTCTTGTGTTGCAATAACATCAAGGCTAGATTTATAGTTTTTAGGTATAATTAGGTTATTCATTGATTGCTCCCTTCGATATCAATTATTATACACATTTAGAAAAAGTTTAGCAATTTGCATATTTCAACTTAATAATGATATAATCACATTAATGACTAAAATGCTATTCACTATGAGGAGGAAGACATGGCCAATGAAAGATATGCTATTCTAGTTAGGGAAATTACCCAATATATTAAATATAACAATATTGAGGATCCAGCAAGCCTATTAAATGATTTAAAGTTTGATGTTTTAGAAACACTTTATGAAACAGATACAAATCTCCGAGTGGTAAAAAGAGGAATAAAAATAGAGCCTTTTAGTAAAGAGAAACTTTCTGAAAATCTCGCTATAAGTTCAGATAATGTAAGCGATGAAATGATAGCAGAAGTTCTTGATACTGATCAAATTTTAGAAATTGTAGATGGTGTTGTCAATTCTATTGAAAGCACTGGCAAAAAAGTTGTTTCTTCTGATGAGATAGTTGATTATACAAAAAAATACCTTTCAGAAAATGGATATAATGCAGCATTAGAAGGTTATAGTAAAGTTAATGATAGGAAGAAATATAAATGAAGATATCTTTAATAGAACCATTAAATGTTGATGAAAAATTAATAAATAAATTTAAAGAAAAAATTAATGATTTAGGTCATGAGTTTACTTATTACGATAATAAAACTACAGATATAAATGAACTCATAAAAAGATCTCAAGGTCAAGATATTGTAATGATTGCAAATAATCCTTATCCTAAAGAAGTAATAGATAATTTAGATAATTTAAAGTTACTAAATGTTGCTTTTACTGGAGTTGACCATGTTGATATAAAAGCTTTGAAAAATAAAGAAGCAAAGTTATGTAACGCTTCTGGATATTCAGATGTAGCTGTGGCTGAACTTGTCCTTGGCCTTGTGATAAATCTTTTTAGAAATATAAAGGAGTCTGACAAAAGTAT
>CAYSPO010000055.1:3327-6314 GCA_964432945.1 uncultured Peptoniphilaceae bacterium | reverse complement strand
CTTGATAGTGCCGCTACTTCTCAAACTCCTAGACCAGTAATGGATGCTGTATTCAAATACTATAAGCATGAAAATGGAAATCCAAATAGAGGATCCCATTACTTTGCAGAAAGATCTACTATGGTTCATGAGGCTGCAAGAGATAAGGTTGCTAGCTTTATTGGAGCTGATCATAACGAGGTAATTTTCACAAGAAATGCAACAGAATCATTAAATTTGGTTGCTTATACCTGGGGATTAAATAACCTAAAAGAAGGAGACGAAATTCTTCTTTCAATTATGGAACATCATGCTAACTTAGTAACTTGGCAATATGTGGCAAAACAAACAGGTGCAAAATTAGTTTATCTTTATATCGATGAAGAAAAACAAATAACAGAAGAAGAGTTCAACTCTAAATTAAATCTTAACACTAAACTATTGGCTATAACTGCAGCTTCAAATGCTATCGGAAGCTTACCTAATGTTAAAGCTATGATAAAAAAAGCAAGGGAAGTTTCTCCAAATATTGTTACAGTAGTTGATGGAGCTCAATATACTCCTCATTTTCAAGTAGATGTAAAAGATTTAGATTGTGACTTTTATGCTTTTTCAGGCCATAAAATGCTTTCATATATGGGAATTGGAATTCTTTATGGAAAAGAAGAACTCTTAAACTCAATTCCTCCATTCCTTTATGGTGGTGAAATGATAGAATATGTAACAGAACAAAAATCTAGCTTTTTATTTTCACCAAGAAGATTTGAAGCAGGAACAGTTGATGTTGGAGGAGCAAAATCACTTCATAGGTCAATCCAATATATGCAAGATATAGGACTTGAGGAAATTGAAGAATATGAAAGATCCCTAACTAATTATGCTTATGATAAAATAATTGATTTAGGTTTCTTAGATGTTTATACTCCTAATACTGAAAATAGAGCGCCTTTAGTAAACTTCAATTTTGCAGAAATACATCCACATGATGTTTCCACTATCTTATACTCTAAAGGAGTTGCAATACGAAGCGGCCACCACTGCACACAACCTCTACACAGATACTTACAAGCTAATTCAACTTGTAGAGCTTCTTTCTCATTCTATAATACTTTTGAAGAGATAGATTATTTTGTAGACCAATTAAAAGAAGTTAGGAAGGTGATGGGCTTTGGATCTTAGCCAAATTTATACACAACTAATACTTGAACACAGCAGAAATCCAGAAAACAGAAGAGAATTAGAAGATGCTACTTTCACAGAGCTAGGCCATAATCCAAGTTGTGGAGATGAAATTACCCTTCATATAAAAATGAATGGAGATATCATCGAAGATTTATCTTTTACTGGAGTAGGCTGTGCAATTTCTCAAGCATCAACTTCAATAATGATAGATACTGTAAAAGGCTTAACTAAAGATGAGACTATTGAATTAGCTGATACCTTTATAGGAATGATTAGAGGCGAAGTTGAAGACGAAGATAAGCTAGAAAAACTTGGCGATGCAGTAGCATTTGAAAATATAAAAACCATGCCAGCAAGGGTAAAATGTGCAGTTCTTTCTTGGTACACTTTAAAAAATGTTCTTGAGAATGGTCAATCCTCAGGAAGTTTTGTTTTTGAATAAACTTGACACTTGCCCTTTAAAGCATTAGAATAGTAATGAAATTGAATACAAGACTAAGAAAGTATACAGTACCTGAAAGGGGAATTACAATACTGGAGTCTTAATTACAGTGAACTTAACTGATAGAGGCAATCTGCGAAGAAAGGTGGTACCACGTATATCACGTCCTTTCCAATAGATTGCCCTTTTTTTAATTTTAGGAGGAAAAATGTCTAAACAAACATTATTGGAAGAATTGAAAGAAAGAGGTTACTTTGAACAAGCAACCTTTGAAGATGAATTGAATGAACAATTAGAAAAAGAACCTACAACATTTTACATAGGTTTTGATGCAACAGCTGACTCTTTAACTATTGGTCATTTCATTCAAATTATGGTAATGAAGAGAATGCAAATGAGAGGACATAGGCCTATCGCTTTACTAGGTGGAGGAACAACTTTAATTGGAGATCCATCAGGAAGAACTGATATGAGATCAATGATGACAAAAGAAAAAATTAACCATAATGCAAGTAGGTTTGCAGATCAATTAAGTAATTTCATCGATTTTTCAGATGGAAAAGCAATTATAGAAAATAATGCTGATTGGTTACTTAACTTAAACTTTGTAGAATTTATGAGAGATGTTGGAACAGAATTTAATGTAAGCCAAATGATAGCTCAAGATTCATATAAAAATAGAATTAATGATGGACTTACTTTTTTCGAGATGTCCTATCTCCTACTACAATCTTATGATTTCCTTTACCTATACAGAAAGCATGGTTGTAAACTTCAAGTAGGTGGATCAGATCAATGGACAAATATCCTTGGAGGATATGATCTTGTAAAGAAAAAAGAAGATGATAAAGTTTATGCGATGACCTTCAAACTTTTAACTAATGCTGATGGTCAAAAAATGGGTAAATCAATGAAAGGTGCAATCTGGCTAGATCCAGAAAAAACTCCTCCATATGACTTATTCCAATATATAAGAAATGTCGATGATAGAGATGTAGAAAAATTCTTACTACAACTAACTTTCCTTCCAACTGAAGAATGTCATAAATTAGGAAAATTAAAAGATGCAGAAATTAACAAGGCAAAAGAAATTCTTGCTTATGAAGTAACTAAAGAAATTCATGGTGAAGAAGAAGCAACAAAAGCTTTAGAAGCGTCTAGGTCCTTATTTAAAGGCGGTAAATCAAGTGAGAATATGAATACAGAAGAATTAGACATAAACCTGTTTAAAGAAGGATATGGGCTTTTAAATCTACTTAAAGACCTTAACTTAACTTCTTCAAATTCTGAAGCAAGAAATCTTATTAAACAAGGTGGCATTAGCCTTAACGGAAAAACTGTAAATGACCATTCAATGTCTGTTAGTTTAGATGACTTTGAAAAT
>CAYSPO010000055.1:0-3227 GCA_964432945.1 uncultured Peptoniphilaceae bacterium | reverse complement strand
CGGAAAAACTGTAAATGACCATTCAATGTCTGTTAGTTTAGATGACTTTGAAAATAATGAATTAATTATAAAGAAAGGTAAAAAAGTTTATTTAAGAGTAATAGTAAAATAAAACAAAAAAATCCCTAGTCATTTGACTAGGGATTAGTTTTATTTATTTATCGTTTTTGAATGCAAGATACCAATCAGCAATTTTCACGCCATTTTTATCTGCTTCATTTATTCTGTCTTCAACAGCATCTTTAGTACCAGGAGTTGGATCAATTAAATCATCTCCAGGTCTCCAGTCAGCTGGTGTAGCAACTTTATCTGAATCAGCTTTTTGAAGAGCAATTACAGCCCTTTTTATTTCATCAAAGTTTCTTCCTACTGCAGCTGGATAGTACATAATTAGTCTAATGATTCCTTCTGGATCGATTATGAATACTGCTCTTATAGTTGCAGTATCATTACCATCTTGAAGCATACCATATTTATTAGCAACTTCCATACCAAGGTCAGCTATAACTGGGAACTTAACCTTTGTATCTTTGTAGTCTTTCCACTCAATATTTTCAATATTCCTTAACCAAGCTATATGGCTATGAACACTATCAATTGAAAGTCCTACAAGAGCTGTATTTAACGCATCAAATTCTTCTTGCATATGAGCGAAAGTGATGAACTCAGTTGTACAAACTGGTGTAAAGTCTGATGGATGTGAGAATAACACAACCCATTTTCCTTCGTAGTCTTCTGGGAAATTTATCTCTCCATTAGTTGTTGTCGCTGTAAATTCGGGAGCATAATCTCCAATTAATGGCATTTGATAATCATCAAAGTCATAATCATAGTCATAATCGCAGTCACATTCGCAGCAGCAATCATCTAAATATTCTTCATTATATTTGTCCATCTCTAACCTCCAAGTATTAATTTCTATGTTATTTAACTTACTAATATAATTTTACCCTTTAATATATTACTTAAACATTATTTGTTCTGTAATCAACTATATTTTCCCAACAAAAAAAGGCTTGTTTCCAAGCCTTAATTTTAATATTAAATAGATCTTGAGTAGAACTCAACAACTAATGAGTCAGTTACTTCTATTGGAATTTCATTTCTTTCTGGCAACCTATCAAGTGTTGCAACTGTCTCGTCATCATTTCTAGAAATATATGGAACGTTAACTGCATTAGCACTTAAGTTATCTTTAATAAAAGATACTTTTTGTCCTCTAGGAGTTAATGCAATTTTATCTCCAGCCTTTACAATATGTGAAGGGATATCTGTTTTGTGGCCATTTAATGTAATATGTCCATGAACAACAAATTGTCTTGCTTGTCTAAGTGATGATGCAAATCCTGCTCTATAAACAATATTGTCTAATCTTTGTTCGCATCTTCTAATAGCTAATTCACCAGTGATTCCTTCACCTTTATTAGCTGATTTTACAGCTTCTTTAATATAAGTTAACATTTGTTTTTCAGATAAACCATAATATGCTTTTAATTTTTGTTTTTCTAGTAATTGTAAACCATATTCAGTAGTTCTTCTTTGAGTATTTGTTCCTCTTTTTAATTCTTTTGGATGTCCAAAGATATTAACGCCAAATCTTCTTGATTGCTTAAATCTTGGTCCTTTTGGTCTTGCCATTTCTCTACACCTCGTTTTATTTATTACTTTTTTTATAGGAACTTATAACGAGAGTGCATTATAAGAATCCTTTATATTTTTCCGTTCAGCCGCTACCAATTATTATACATTATTTTCTGTGATTTTCAAGTAGTTTAGGTCTAAAGTTGAAAATTTTTAGATTTATATATTTATATCCACTTAAATAGTGTATAATATTAATTGATTATCTAAAGATGGTGATTAAAATGAATAAATTAAAAACAAATATTTCAAGAACAAAAAAGTACATATTTCTTATTGTATTTATTATCCTTGCTAGTTCAATTTTTCTCGGCCTATCTACTAGTGGTCAGTTAATGCGGACTACTGCTGAATCTTTCTTAAATAAGTTTGATCTAGAAGATATTAAATTAGTTTCTAGCCATGGTATTGGTGATGAAGAGCTAAATTTAATTAGCGATAACCTAGAAACTTCTGCAATTAATGTTGGCTATCAGATGGATGTTGGTGTCGAAGGAACTAGTAATCTTATAACTATTGAATCTATTCCTGAAAGCTGGGTTAAGTTTGATCTTAAGTCTGGTAGGTTTCCAGAAAAATCTGGAGAAATTGCCATTGACGAAGATTTAGATGGTTTCAATAATGCTATTGGTGATGTCATTACTTTAAATGCAAAAGGCGATAATCCAATGATGAGGTTAAAAACTCAAAAATATACTATTGTTGGAAAAATATCATCACCTGAGTATATTCTAAAAAGCGAAAAAGGTATTTCAAATTTTACTGGATCTACCTTAGATGGTTATGCCTTAATACTTCCTGAAGACTTTGATTTAGAAAAACCGAATTTTGCTAGAATTCATCTAAATAGTACTCAAAACTTATCTTATTTTTCTAACGAGTATAAAGCAATTGTAGACAATGATTCTTTTAAATTAAGTGAAGCCTTCTTAACTATGCCAGAAAAGAAGATAGAAATAGTTAAAAAGGAAGCTACTGACCGTATAAGTAAAAGTACAGATAGAATTAAAGAGCTTGAAGATGAAAGAATTAATAACTCAAAGCAAAATGATATTGATTTAGAAGAAATTGAAAGCAAAAGAGAAGAATATAATATAAAGAAGAAAGATTTTGATGAGAAACTTGTAAAAAGTCAAGATTTAGAAAAAAATGGTACTGACAAACAAAGTAAACTAAATGAAGAAATAACTTTATTGGAAAAGAACAAATCTGAAATACAAGAACAATATGACCAGCAAGCAGTAAAAGTTGATAGTGCATATTCAGAATTTGAACCTATACAAAGTGAATATGAATCTTTAAAATCAAATATTGATAATAGACAAACAGAAATAGACAATGAGTATGTGTCTACTAATAATAGGCTTGCAGAAATCTCTAGTGAGATAGGTGATCTTAGAAAAGAACTTTCTTCTATAAGATTTAGATCTTTTGTTTCATTAGATGATCATCTAAAAGCTAGAATTGATGAGATAAATGATGCCATTGAAAATCTACAATCTGAGAGTTCTAATTTAGAAAAAAGGTTAGATGAAATAAACGACTTACAAAAAGAGTTAGACGAAGATGCCGGAAAATTAGCTGGA
>CAYSPO010000054.1:0-6440 GCA_964432945.1 uncultured Peptoniphilaceae bacterium | reverse complement strand
CGAAAACAAAAGATGGTAAATAAATTTAAGGCTGTTGTAGTGATACAGCAGCCTTTTGATAAATATTAATAATAAGGATTTTTATCAGTAAATTAATAAATTAGTTAAATTAATGCTATTAATGTAATACTTCCTAAGTAATGGGTATAGATAATATATAAATAAATTTAGGGGGATTTTATATGCTACCTGTACTTTTTGTAGGACACGGAAGTCCGATGATTGCTTTGGAAGAAAGTGAACGTACTGAAAATTTTAAACAAATCGGAAAAGAAATAATCAACAAACACAAACCTGAAGGTATCCTATCTATATCGGCTCATTGGTTTAGAACTGAGAATAGGGTGCAAAGTTCGTCAAAACCTGAGCAAGTATATGATATGTCTGGTTTTCCAAAAGAACTTTATCAAGTTAAATATGAACCTGAAGGGAATAGGGCCCTTACAGATAAAGTTATTGATATTTTAGGAGATAAAGTTTTAATTGATGATTCATGGGGGATTGACCATGGTACTTGGTCAGTTCTAGTTCATATGTTTCCAAAAGTAGATATTCCAGTTGTTCAGCTTAATGTAAATATGATAGCTGACTTTCCCGAAATGTATGATTTAGGGCAACAACTTTCTGAATTAAGAAATAAATACTTAATTATAGGGTCAGGGAATATTGTCCATAATCTTTGGAAAGTAGATTGGAATAATAAATATGGATCAGATTCAACTGTAAGATTTGATTCATATATAAAAAATTTAATTTTAAATAATAATTATGATGAAATTTTTTCTATAGAAAATCATCCTGATTATAAATATGCTGTTCCAACAAAAGACCACTTTTCACCACTACTATACACGCTTGGAGCAGCTAAAGATTCAAAAGCTGAAATTTTTAATGAAGGATATGATCTTGGTTCCATATCTATGACCAGTTATATCTTTGGGAGGTGATGATTATGGATCGTCACCTTTTACTTTATTAAAGATTCTCAGCTTTTATTTTATTACTCGATAAATCAAGCTAAAGTGTTAAATATATTTGACAAATTAAATAGAATCTTTTATAATGAGATGATAACGAAAATAATATAATAATAAAGAAATAAGAAAGGTAGAGTGTTATGAAGAAATTTAAATTTCTGTTGGCGACCTTACTTGCACTAACTTTAGTAGCTTGTAATTCGACTGGTAATACTAATACAGAAGATAAAACTCCAGATCAGAATGAAACTGTTCAAGGAGAAACAAGTAATGATGATAAAGTAGGCAATGAAACTTCTAATAAAGTTATAACATATGCAACAAATGCAAATTTTCCGCCTTATGAATATTATGAGGGCGATAAGATTGTAGGTATAGATGTTGATTTAGTAAATGCGATAGCTGAAAAAACTGGCACTACTGTTAAAATTCAAGATATGGCTTTCACTAATATAATAGCATCGGTTAACTCAGGAAAGGTGGATGCAGGCTTTGGTGGTATTACTAAAACTCCTGAGAGAGAAGAAAGCGTTAAGTTTTCTGATACTTATGCTAGCGCTATTCAAAACATTATAGTAAATAAAGACTCAACAATCAAATCCCCAGCTGATTTAGAAGGCAAAAAAATTGGTACTCAAATTGGTACTACTGGAGATATGAAAGCCCAAGAAGATTTTGGAATTGAAAATGTTCAATCTTTTGATAACGCAGCAGATGCTGTTTTAGCACTAAAAAATAATAAGGTTGACGCAGTAGTTATTGATGAAGATCCTGCTAATAAATTTGTAGAATCAAATGATAGCTTAAGATTAGTTAAGACTGAATACTTCGTTGAAGAATATGGTTTGATTTTCAAAAAAGATGATCAAGAATTATATGATACAGTAAACAATGCTTTAAAGGAACTTATAGAAGATGGTACTGTAGAGGAAATAATCAATAAATATAAAAGTGCTGAGTAGGTGAATTATGAATTTATTTTTTAAAAACCTATTTGGGGACCTATTTAATAACAATAATTATATATACCTTATTGATGGTTTAAAAACCTCTTTAAAAGTTACATTCTTTGCTCTTTTACTTGGTTTTACACTTGGCTTATTTATAGCAATAGTTAAGTCTAGTCATAAGGATATACAGCCTGAGTGGTCTAACCCTTCAGGATTTCTATTTAATCTATTAAATTTAATTTGTTCTGTATTTGTTACTGTTATTAGGGGTACTCCTTCTACACTACAATTACTAGTTATGTTTAATGTAATATTAAAAAATCTTGACAACTTAGTGATAGTTGCAATTTTATCTTTTGGTTTTAACGTAGCGGCATATATTGCTGAAATTTTTAGGGGTGGAATACAAAGCGTTGACCCTGGTGAAATTGAATCTGCAAGGTCATTAGGTTTAACTTATTTACAAACTAGTCAATATTTAATAATACCTCAAGCCTTTAAGTATTCACTTCCTGCTATGGGAAATGAGATAATTACTTTATTTAAGGAAACTTCAATAAGTGGTTTTATTGGGCTTGTAGATATTACTAGGGGAGCGAATATTATTATTAGTAAAACCTTTAATGCTGTTCCTCCATATCTAGCATCGGCGCTAATCTATTTATCAATAGTCTTGCTTCTAGAAAGGCTATTTGAAAAACTAGAGGAGAAGAGTGATTATGTTAAACATTAACGGTTTATATAAGTCCTATGGCGACTTAGAAATACTAAAAGATATTAACTTTGAAATTCATTCAGGTGAAAAGATTGTTATTATAGGGCCATCTGGGTCTGGAAAGTCTACTCTATTAAGGTGCTTAAATGGTCTTGAGACTCCTACATATGGTGAGATTATTTTTAACGGTATTAAAGTAAATGATAAGAAAACAGATATAAATAAAATAAGGCAACATATGGGTATGGTTTTTCAAGACTTTAACCTTTTATCAAACTATAATATAATGAATAATCTAATTTTAGCACCTGTTAAAACTGGTAAATTTAATAAAAAACAAGCTATGGAAAAAGCTACAGAGCTTTTAGATAGAATAGGTCTACATGATAAAGCTGATGCATTCCCTAGCCAATTATCAGGAGGACAACAACAGCGTGTAGCTATTACTAGAGCTTTGATGATGGAACCAGAATTAATGCTTTTTGATGAGCCAACATCTGCACTAGATCCCGTTATGGTTGATGAGGTTCTACAATTAATGGTAGAACTTGCTAATGAAGGAATGACTATGGCTTGTGTAACTCATGAAATGGGATTTGCAAGAGAAGTAGCATCATCTATAATTTTTATGGATCAAGGGAGAATTGTAGAAATAAGCGATGACCCTAAGGAATTTTTCGAAAATCCAAAAGAAGAAAAAACTGCAGAGTTTTTATCTAAAATTTATTAAATAAAATTTGTCTAGCTGAAAATAGAAGTTTTTATAAAAGAAAGCTTTTATTTTTAGCTAGGCTTTTTAATTGAGTAAAGTAGCTAATAAGTGCTATAATATTAATATGGAAATTCAGTCAGATACTATATTAAATAATTTAATAGTTTCTTCAAATGATCCGTATGAAATTATTGATGCTTATCGGGCTTGGGATATTTATTATGAGCTAAGGAATAAAGTAAGCCTTGGTTCACCGGTTGTAGGTGTTTTGGATACAATGTTTTATGATGACCATGAAGATTTAAGAGGTATTCTAAAAAGTGATACCTCTTATTTGTGTGAATCATCCCATGGTACCCATGTAGCTGGTATAATTGGTGCAAGGCCTAGCGAAGATAATAGGGGAGTGTTTCCTGATGCTAAAATTATAGGAAAATCTATTAATACAAAATTAATTCTTCCTATATATAGGTTTAGCTTAAATAAAAATAGGATAAGTAAATCTCCTTTAATATCTAATATTCAGCTGAATTATAAGTTATATGAACTTCTAAATAACTATAATAAAATAGTAATAAATTGTTCCTTTGGTTATAATGAAATAGTTCAAAAATATCTGAAGTCGAATAATACTGTTTTTCATAGAAGGATTTCCAAAGAGAGAACTGCTAGAAATTCAATTTTATTAAATGCAATAAAAAATAATAAAGATTTTTTAATTGTACAATCATCAGGTAATTTTTCTCATACTAAAAAATTTGATGATAAATATATGGATAGTTTTTATTCTTCTCATTTTCTATCGATGGATCCTGAATTATCTAAAAGGATAATCACAGTAGGTGCATTAAAAGATGAGCATACTATTTGGAATTCTAGTCAGATAGGGAATATGGTTGATATACTTGCTCCTGGCTTTAGGATTAAATCAACAGTTTCTCTCGAAGAGAATATTAATTATAATATCAAAGGGGGTTATGCAAATTTGACAGGGACTTCAATGGCTGCACCTTTTGTCTCTGGAGTAGCTGGTATGATTTGGTATTTGTTTCCTGAATTAACAGGAGCAAATATAAAGGATATTTTAGTGAAATCTGGAAAATCCATATATAACTTAGAAGATAAGAAAACCTATAAGCGACTTAATGCTTATAATAGCTTACTATATGCAAATATATTTGGGGATAACCCATATATTGATAATAAATAAGGAGGATTTATGAAAGTTTCTGTAATAATGGGGAGTAAAAGTGACAAAGAGGTAGTAAAAGAAGCTGTAGATATTTTAGAAGATTTTGGTGTTGAGGTGGATTGGAGAATTCTTTCCGCTCATAGAACACCAGATGAAGCTCATGCTTATGCTACTGGTATGAAAGATAACGGAACAGAAGTGTGTATTTGTGCTGCAGGTAAAGCTGCACATTTAGCAGGAGTATTTGCTAGTGGAACGACAATTCCAGTAATTGGTTTACCGATTAAATCTTCTACAATGGATGGTTTAGATTCATTATTATCTACTGTGCAAATGCCTGGGGGAATACCAGTTGCTACTGTTGCAATAAACGGTGGAAAAAATGCAGGTCTATTAGCTTTGGAAATACTTTCTATAAAGTATGATGAAATATCTGAAAAATTATCAGAATATAAAGTTAATATGAAAAATCAAATATTAAAAGATGATGAGGAATTAAGAGGCTAAAATGGGCGGAATTTTTGGTATAGCTACAAAGGAAAATAATGCTCAAATCTATACTTACTATGGATTAAATTCAATCCAACATAGGGGTGAGTATGGTTGTGGTATTGCTTCAAACATAAGAGGTTATATTGACTATGTTAAAGGCTTTGGTCTAGCTAACGATGTGTTTGATGAAACAAGTATGCAGCTTTTAAGAAGTAAAACTGCTATTGGAAGTGTAAGCAACAGTCAAGTAGATATAGAAAAATCTGAAATTGATCCTAAAGTTATTGGAATAAATGATAATTCGATAGCCGTTGCTATTGAAGGAAGTATCTTGAATTACGATGAAATTAAATCGATAATTGATGAAGCTGGCATAGAGCATGAAAATAATACTAGTACAGAAGTATTTGCTCAATTAATTGGTATAAATTATAAGGGTAATATTTATGAAGCTGTTAAAGAAACAGTAAAAATGGCTAAAGGACCTTATTCTGCCTTAATAATGATAGATAATAATTTAATAGCTTATAGAGATTATTATGGTATTACGTCTTTAACTTTAGGTAGCTTAAAAAATGATGGTGGATATATTCTATCATCAGAAACTTGTGCTATTGACGCTTTAGATGGAAAATTTATTAGCGAAATAAATCCTGGGGAAATTATCTATCTAAATAATTCTGATGTAAAAAGAGAGCAACTTTTTGAAGAAAAGACGAATAAATCTTGTGTTTTTGAAACAATTTATACATCAAGACCAGACTCGCTTATAAAAGGCGAAAGTGTATATAAGAAAAGATTTAAAGCTGGCAAGACATTAGGAGAGAAAAACACTCTTGAGGCTGATGTTGTAATTGCTGCACCAGATTCTGGTACAGTTTTTGCAATTGGATATGCTGAAGGAGCAAAAATACCTTACGGAATGGGAATCGTTAAAAACAGATATGTTGGAAGAACATTCGGTGATAAAGACGCAAAATCGAGAGAAACTAAGGTAAGAATAAAATTAAATGTACTTAGAGAAGTAGTAGAAGACAAGGTAGTAATCTTAGTTGATGACTCAATTGTTAGAGGAACTACTATGAAAAGAACTGTAAAAATGGTTAAAGATGCAGGTGCAAAATCTGTTCATGTTAGAATAGCTTCACCGATGGTATTTTTTGACTGTAAGCTAGGTGTAAATAAATCTGTAACAGGTCAAATGTTAGCGAAATCTCATAGCTTAGAAGAAATGAAAAATATAATCAATGCTGATAGCCTTGAATATATAGATGAAGAATCAATGTTAGATTGTTTTGGAAATAGAAATAATTATTGCACAGGATGTATTAATAATATTTATCCTATGAATTTGGAGGAAGAGTATGGACTATAAGGCAGCTGGAGTAGACAGAGAAAAAGG
>CAYSPO010000053.1:0-6565 GCA_964432945.1 uncultured Peptoniphilaceae bacterium | reverse complement strand
GTAGAATTAAGAAGGAGGTAATCATGTTTAATATTGGAGATAAGATAGTATATCCATTACATGGAGCAGGTACTATTGTGGCAATTGAAAAAAAAGAAATTTTAGGTAATATTAAGCAGTATTTCATAATAGCAATGCCTATTGGTGATATGAAGATTTCAGTTCCAGTAGACAATGTCGAAGAAATAGGTGTGAGAGAAGTTTTTGATAAGTCAGAGTTATCTTTAGTTTTTGATGTTCTTAAGGGTGACACATCTAAGATGAGTGATAACTGGTCAAGAAGATATAGGGAAAATCTTGATAAAATTAGAACTGGTGATATACTTGAAATTGCTGCTGTTGTTAGAAATCTTACTATTAGAGATGATGAAAAAGGTCTTTCGACTGGTGAGAAAAAAATGTTAAACAATGCTTTGAAAATGCTGATTTCTGAATTAATCATAGTAAACGGTAAATCTAAAGAAGAAACAGAAGATTTAATTGATAAAGCAATAAGAAATGAATAGGGGTGCAATATGATAAAAAGAGTAATTAAAATTATACTCTCTTTATCAGGTTTTGCCTTAGGGGTATTTTTTATAATTTTAGCTAAAAAACTAGAAATTATAAATCTCCCTGAGGGCGTCATTGGTATATCAATTTATATACTTTCGGGACTTTTATTTGCAATCATAACTTTTATTATATCCCCAAAAGTGATGGATTCTATATCGAAAATGACTAAGAAACTTGAAAAAGAGTTAGAAGATGTTCCAACGAATGAAATAATATTAGGCGCTGCTGGACTTATAATAGGTTTAGTAATAGCATTTTTTATTTCCCAACCATTTTATAGCTTACCTTATGTAGGAACAATCTTGTCTATATTAGTTTATCTGGTGATGGGATATCTAGGCATAAGGCTTGCTGTAAGAAGTAAGGGAGACTTGATTGAAACTGCTACTAGATTTAAATTTATAAAGGATAATAATGAAATTGAACCTATTAAACTTGATGTAGAAGATAAGTCTTTAAAAGCTTATAAAATTCTTGATACTTCAGTAATAATAGATGGTAGAATAGCGGATATAATTGATGCAGGATTTATTGAAGGTACTATTGTTATTCCTAACTTTGTACTTTTAGAATTACAGCACATAGCTGATTCCTCTGACGATCTTAGAAGAGAAAGAGGTAGAAGAGGTCTTGATGTACTTAAAGCAATTCAAAATCATCCGAATTCCAATGTTATTATTAGCCATGATCCTTATGATGAAATTGAGGAAGTCGACTCTAAGCTTTTAGAACTTACAAAAGACTTAGAAGGTAAGATAGTTACAAATGATTATAATTTAAATAAAGTTGCTGAAGTTAGAGGAATTAAAGTGTTAAATATAAATGAACTTGCAAATGCTGTTAAAGCTCCCGTTATACATGGAGAAACAATTACAGTTTCAATAGTAAAAGAAGGTTCTGCAGATGGACAAGGTGTAGCCTACTTAGATGATGGTACTATGATTGTTGTTGAAGGCGGTAAGGATTATGTTGGAGAAAATAAGAGTGTTGTTGTAACTTCAGTTATCCAAACTTCTGCTGGTAAGATGATATTTACTAAAGTTAAGTAGTGTTGGTATGATAAATAATATTAGTGTAAATGCTATAATTACAGCTGCCGGTTCAGGTTCCAGAATGAATATTGACAAAAGTAAACAGTTTTTACAAATTGGAGATATGACTGTTTTAGAAAGAACTATTAGGAAATTTATTTGCTCAAAATATATAGATGATATATATATTGTTGCTAAATTAGAAGATTTTGATTTTATTAAAAATGAAATCTTAAAAGATATTAAAAACAAAAAATCAATTAAACTCATAAAAGGAGGTTCCTCGAGAGAGGAGTCTACTTTTTGTGGTATAAGTGCTATTAAAGATAAAAACTCTTTAGTGGTATGCCATGATTCTGCAAGACCATTTGTTAGAACAAATCTTATTGATAGGGTTATAGAAGAGACATTAATTCATGATGCAGTGATTACTGCTGTAAAAGAAATAGATAGTGTAAAAAAGATTAAAAATGGCTTCGTTAACCAAACTCTTGATAGATCAGAAATATTTAGAATACAAACACCTCAAGCGTTTAGATATGATTTACTAGAAGAATCTTATAGAAAGTATTATAATACAAATGGGCTTACAGATGATTCTTCTTATGTCGAAAAGAATGGTCATAATATTTATGTAGTAGAAGGATCATATGAAAACATCAAAATCACTACAAAAAATGATCTTTTATTTGCTAAAGCTCTAGCTAAGGAGGAAGATAATGAGAATTGGTAATGGCTATGATGTTCATGCCTTTGCTGAAGATAGGGAGTTAATTCTAGGCGGAATTAAGATTGATTATGAGAAAGGCCTTCTGGGGCATTCGGATGCAGATGTTCTTACTCATGCAATTATGGATGCCTTATTGGGTGCTATCGCAAGCAGAGATATTGGATACCATTTTCCAGACACAGATTTAAAGTATAAAGATATAAGTTCGCTTATACTATTAAAAGAAGTAATGAAAGTTATAGATAATGAAGGATATAAAGTAGAAAATATAGATTCGGTTATCGCTTGTCAAAATCCAAAATTATCTCCATATATTGACGAGATGAGAAAAAACATATCGGAAATTATGAGTATAGATATAAATCAAATTTCAATTAAAGCTACAACAACAGAAAAGTTAGGTTTTATAGGTGAAGGTAAAGGCATAGAGTCTTATGCTGTTTGCCTACTTAACAGAAAGGATAAATAATGAAAAAACACTTTTTTACATCAGAATCAGTTACAGAAGGACATCCAGATAAAGTTTGTGACCAAATTTCAGATTCAATTTTAGATGAAATATTTAAAAAAGATCCTATGGCAAGAGTTGCTTGTGAAACAGTTGTTTCAACTGGTCTTGTTATGGTAATAGGGGAAATTTCTACCAATACATATGTAGATTTTCAGGACATAATTAGAAATACTCTTAAAGATATTGGATATACAAGAGCAAAATATGGTTTTGATGCTGACA
This sequence comes from uncultured Peptoniphilaceae bacterium, assembly GCA_964432945.1. Classification (GTDB taxonomy): domain Bacteria; phylum Bacillota; class Clostridia; order Tissierellales; family Peptoniphilaceae; genus CAYSPO01. Next base: position 3,516 of record CAYSPO010000053.1, on the reverse strand, counting down.
CTTGTTCAGTTTTAGCAGCAATAAACGAGCAATCTCCTGATATCGCTTTAGGGGTAAACAAATCTAAAGAAGCCAAAGATGGAGCAGAAGATAAATATGATTTAATAGGTGCAGGTGATCAAGGTATTGTGTTTGGTTATGCTTGTGATCAAACAGAAAATTATATGCCGCTTCCTATTGATCTTTCACATAAATTAGCCAAAAAATTAGCTGATGTTAGAAAAGAAGGTTTACTTCCTTACCTTAGACCTGATGGTAAGACTCAAGTAACAGTGGAATATGATGGTAGAAAGCCGGTTAGGGTAGATTCTGTAGTTGTTTCTGCTCAACACTCTCCAAATATTGAAATGGCTCAACTTTCTGAAGATATTAAAAAGGAAGTAGTCTTTACTACAATTCCTGAAGAATTATTAGATGAAAATACTAAGTATTATATTAATCCTACTGGAAAATTTGAAATAGGTGGTCCTCAATCAGATGCAGGACTTACTGGAAGAAAAATAATAGTTGATACTTATGGTGGCTATTCTCGTCATGGTGGTGGAGCATTCTCTGGAAAAGATCCTACTAAAGTAGATAGATCAGCAGCTTATGCAGCTAGATATGCCGCTAAAAATGTTGTAGCTGCAGGACTAGCTAAAGAGTTAGAGATTGAGATTTCTTATGCCATTGGCGTAGCTAAACCTTTATCTATCTATGTTAATTCATTTGGTACTGGTGCTCTTCCAGATGAAGAAATTCAAGATATTATACTTGAAAACTTTGATTTTAGACCAGCAGCTATTATTGAAAATCTCGATTTGAGAAGACCAATATATAAGAAAACTGCTGCTTACGGACATTTTGGTAGAGATGAAGAAAGTTTTACATGGGAAAAATTAGATAAGGTAAATGCCTTAAAGAAATATTTATAGAAGGGTGAGGCCAGTGTCAAGATTTAGAAATGACCTTGCAATTGACTTGGGAACTGCATCGGTTCTTGTTTATAAAAAAGGAAAGGGAATAATCCTAAATGAACCATCTGTAGTTGCAATGGACACCTTTACAAAAAAAGTTCATGCAGTTGGTTTAGCTGCAAAAAAAATGCTAGGAAGAACCCCAGGAAATATCATAGCTACAAGACCAATGAAAGATGGCGTTATAGCTGATTTTGATTCAACAGAAAAAATGCTAAGATATTTTATTAATAAATCTAATGGAAAAACATTATTCAAACCGAATGTTATTATTTGTGTGCCTAGTGAAGCAACACAAGTACAAAAACGAGCAGTTATACAAGCATCTCTTAACGCTGGTGCCCATAAAACCTATTTGATAGAAGAACCGTTGGCTGCTGCTATTGGAGCTGGCATAGATATCACAGATCCAGGTGGTTCTTTGGTCATAGATATAGGTGGAGGAACTACTGATGTTGCAGTAATTAGCCTTGGTGGTATTGTAATTAATAAATCTATTAAAGTTGCCGGAGATGCTTGTGATGAAGCAATTATCGAATATATTAGAAAGAAATTTAATATGTTGATAGGGGAGAGAACAGCAGAGGAAATAAAAATAACTATAGGCACAGCTTTATTAGATGAGAATGATGATAGGCTATACGAGGTGAGAGGAAGAAATCTTATTAACGGTTTACCTCAAAGTGTTTTGGTAACACCTCAAGATATTTACCAAGCTCTTAATAAGCCTGTAAATAGCATTTTGAATGCTATTCACTATATAGTAGACAAAACACCTCCTGAGCTTTCAGCTGATCTTTTAACGAAAGGTGCAGTGATGACTGGTGGTGCTTCGTTACTTGATGGTTTAGATAAAAGAATTGAAGATATGATAGGAATTAAAGTTAAAATAGCTGATAATCCTGTAGCTTCAGTGGTAAATGGAACAGGTAAGGCCTTAAGTTCAGTTTCTAAATTGGAAATTGAAGAATCTTCTTATTCAGATGCAAGAAGAAAGATAGTAGAAAATCAAGAAATGTTAAGAAGAAGATAATTATTAAACCTATTAGTTTAACTAATAGGTTTTTTTTATTTGTTGTTAATAAATTTATTAACAACAAATAAAAAAGAAAATAAAATTATTTAACTGACAAGATATTACATATATAATGCAAAAATTTTTGCATTATATATGTTTTTATTTTATCAAAGATGTGCAAAGCTTGAATTTTCAAAGATATAAAAGTTGGCATGGTAATTGCATTAATATGAGTAGGAAGTAAACAAGCCTTTGTTTATTTTATAAAAATTAAACTGCAAAGAAAACGTATTCATTGTAGTTTGTACTTAATTTAATAATAAATAAAATTAGGAGGAAGAAATGACAAAGATAGTTAATTCATGGAATGACTTTGACCCACTAAAAAGAGTAATCGTAGGTAGAGCAGACAATACTTGTATCTCACCTTCAGAACCAGCTTCAGAAGCTAAGGTACCACTAGATAGTGAAATGCGTGGTATGACTGGACCTAGACCACTAGCAACAGTGGAAGCAGCTAATGCACAATTAGATAACCTAGCTAAAATTCTAGAAGAACATGGAGTAACAGTAGATAGACCAGAACCTCTACAATTCAACCAAGCAGTTGTAACTCCACACTTTATGACAGGCTCACAATTTGGCTGTATGCCACCTAGAGATGTATTACTTACAATAGGAAGTGACATAATCTGTGCATCAATGTCATTTAGATCAAGATTTTTTGAACACTACTGCTACCATAAGAACTTAAGAGAATACTTCGAACAAGACCCAGAATTTAGATGGATTTATGGACCAAGACCAGAACTTAGCGATAATAGCTATGATATGCACTACTGGGATGATGTAGATGGACATGAAGTAACAGAAGAAACATTACTAGAAAGAACTGCAAACCTAGAAATGGTAACTTTAGAACATGAAATTCTATTTGATGCAGCAGACGTATTAAGATTAGGTAAAGACTTATTTATCCAAAGAGGATTAACAACAAACTTCAAGGCTATGGAATGGTTAAGAAGAATGTATCCAGACTTTAGAATTCATGCAGTAAACTTCCCTGGAGATCCATACCCAATCCATATCGACGCAACATTTGTACCACTAAGACCAGGTTTAATAATTAATAACCCACATAGGAGATTACCAAAAGAACAAAGAGCAATTTTCGAAGCAAATGACTGGGAAATTGTAGATGCAGCAATGCCAGCACATGATAACCCACCACCACTATGCTACTCAAGTGTATGGTTATCAATGAACTGCTTAGTATTAGACCATAAGACAGTAATAGTAGAAGCAAGTGAAACAGGACAATTAGAACAAATGGATAAATTAGGAATGAATGTAATCCCAGTACCATTTAGAGATGCATATCCATTTGGAGGCGGTTTACACTGTGCAACAGCAGATGTATATCGTGAAGGAGAATGTTTAGATTACTTCCCTAACCAAGATGTAGAAGACCCAACATTAGTAACTTTCGAAAACAAAAGATGGTAAATAAATTTAAGGCTGTTGTAGTGATACAGCAGCCTT
>CAYSPO010000052.1:0-6668 GCA_964432945.1 uncultured Peptoniphilaceae bacterium | reverse complement strand
TAGAAGTCCTCCAGCTATTCTAATTGTATTAAGATAATTGATTTGGATTTCGCGTCTCTTATGCATCAATTTATCGTCAAGCTCATGAATTTTCTCTTCTTGAGTTTCTTTTTCCCTAAGAGCATATAGGTTATCCAGCTCATCCATAGCTTTATAGTAACTAGGGAATTTATTTGGAAGCTCAGATATAAGTTTATTAACATATGCAGGAGCAAACTCTTGTACTGTTTTTCCATAATATAGGGTAGAGCCTTCTGTTTGTTCATGAAGTTGAAGTATTGTTTTACCTAAGGTTGATTTACCACAACCAGATTCACCAACTAATCCTAAGGTTTCTCCTTTATAAATCTCAAGAGAAATATTTTCATTTGCTCTAACATATTGTTGTTGTTCAAATAGAGATTTTTTCTTTAATGGAAAATACTTCTTTAAGTTTTCTATTTTAAATAAAACTTCTTTACTCACCGCTTCTCACCCCCTTTTCTGGATAGAAACATCTAATTTCTTGGTGTTCATTTACTTTAACAAGCTCAGGGTTTTCAGATCTACATTTATCTGTTGCATACTTACATCTTTCTGCAAACCTACAACCTTTAGGTAGGTTAAGAGGATGTGGAACTGATCCTGGTATAGCATCTAGCCTTTGGTTTCTATCACTTGATATAGAAGGAATAGACTCTAATAAACCTTCAGTATATGGGTGAGAATACTTGCTTACACCTTCTTTGAAGATATAATCTACTGGAGCTTTTTCTACTACTTGTCCGCAGTACATAACTGCTACATCATCAGCCATTTGATTTATAACTCCAAGGTCATGGGTTATAAATAGGATTGATGTATTAGTTTGTTCTTTTAGCTGATTCATAAGCTTTAAGATTTGTGCTTGGATGGTTACATCTAGGGCTGTTGTAGGCTCATCAGCTATAAGTAGCTTTGGTCTACAAGCAAGAGCCATAGCAATCATTACCCTTTGGTTCATACCGCCAGAAAGTTCAAATGGATATTGCTTCATTACAACCTCAGGATTAGGGATTTTTACCATTTCAAGCATTTTTAGAGATTCTTGACTTGCTTCAGCTTTAGTCATATCTCTGTGAAGTAGGAAAACTTCATTAAGTTGTTTTTCAATAGTGAATACAGGATTTAAGGAAGTCATAGGCTCTTGGAAAATCATAGAGATTTCATCTCCACGTATTTCTTGCATTTTATTCAATGGAGCATTAACGATATCTATTCCATCGAACATTATGCTCCCTTCGTGTATTTTTTGGTTTGGTTCAAAAAGCTTTAGTATACTCATAGCTGTTTGGCTTTTACCTGAACCTGATTCACCAACTATACCTAGAGTTTTACCCTCTTCTATTTCAAAATCCACCCCATAAACTGCCTTGATATATCCTTTTTTTGTATCAAAATATGTGTGTAAATTTTTAATTTCTAGTAATGCCATATAATCTTACCTCTCTTGTGACCTTGGGTCTACTGCTTGATTTAAAGCATCTCCCATAAGGTTTACTGTTAGGGCTGCTGTGAATACTGCAAGTCCTGTAGGTATCCATCTCCACCAGTAATTTTCTAAGGCAGTAACATTATTACTATCAGTTAGAATATTACCCCATGATGGGAATGGAGGTCTAACCCCGAATCCTACGAAGGATAGGGCAGCTTCTACAAGAAGGTTAGTTGCGTAACCGATTGTAGCACGAACAATTATTATTGAAATGATATTTGGCAACATATGAGTCATCATAGTTTTCACTTCTGTTTGTCCTAAAGCTTTTGCTGCAGTTATATAGTCTTTTTCTCTTTCGGAAAGTATCTCTCCACGGATAAGTCTTGCAAGAGAAGGCCAGTTTAGAATACCTAGTATTATCATTACCATCATAAGTCTTTCGTTTTGACTTACATCCACAGGAAGGATTGCTGATAAGGTAATAATTAAAGGATAAAATGGGAATGAAGAAATAATTTCTGCAAACCTCATTAATAAGTTGTCTACCCAACCACCATAAAATCCAGATACAATTCCTATAATAGTTCCAAGTACAACTTGGATTACAACAGAAACAAAGGCAACGATTAGAGACATTCTACCGCCATGAACTATACGAGTAAACATATCCCTTCCTTGTTCATCAGAACCAAGTCTAAATCCGTCTAATCCCCATGTATCTATTGAGCTATCTTCTTTAATACCATAGTTATTGAAATAACCATTAAATAAATTTACAAATTTTTCGCCTTCTGGACCGTCTGTTGAACCATAGTTATCGACGCCCCAAGAATATATTTTTCCAGAATCAGTTAGTGCAGAAATATGCTCACGTCCTGATTCGATTTTTACAATTTTTCCATCTATTTCAGGAATCTGATCAATTTTATCAGATTTAGCACCCCAAGTATAAATTTCGCCTTCATCATCAATTGCTATACCTGAGTACTTAATTCTACCTATTTGTTCAACTTTTACAGAACCATCTTTTAATTCTTCTGGTAGTGAAGTATCAATTTCAGTACCAAGTTGTCCTATAACTCTTAAACTTCCATCTTTTAATAATAGAAGAATATTTGTAGTAGAAGGTTCAAAGTCAACAACCTGTCCGTCAAGAGCTGGATCAATAAGATTTAGCTTATTTGGTAGGGTAGAACCCCAAACTCTAATAGATCCTTCTTCTGTTAAAAGCACAGAATACATATCTGATCCGCCAAGTTTTTTAATGCCTTCTTCTTTAACTATTTTCTCTAAATTATTTGGGAAATCGGCTTGGTTAAAGTTATTAAAGCCCCAACCAACAAATTTACCATCGTTAGTAGCAGCCATAATGTGCTTGTCTCCTACTAGAATATGGCTATAATTACCTTGATATTCTTCTAACTCTTTAGGAGCTTCTACATTATTTGCTATTTCATGTCCCCATACATAAACATTACCTGCTTCTGAAAGTCCAGCTGAGAATGTAGTACCAACTTGAATGTCCTTAACGCCTTCATCTTTAAGCTCATTTGGATAAGCCATATAACCTGCACCAGGTGATAGGTTTTTTAGAACTGGTTGAGAATAATATGCGTCATAAGGAATTAAAAAAGAACCACCAAAAACCACTAAAAATATAGCTATAAAACCAACAAGTCCTACAACTCCTAGTTTATTGCTAAAGAAATTATTTACCATCATCCTTGAAGGTGATTCTATGGCAGCTTCTTTTAAGACAGAAGCTTCTTCAGCTTCAATCATTTTTTCGGCTTCAGTACCGATACTTGACTCATCTAAATTTAAATCTTCATTGCTCATAGATACACCTCCTATTCTAATCTGACCCTAGGGTCTACTACTGAATATAAAATATCCATTATTAAGTTTCCAGCAACTGCTAAAATAGCATAGAACATATTAAGTCCCATAATTACTGGATAGTCTTGAGCTAAAATTGAGTCTAAGAAATATTTACCAACTCCACCATAGGCGAATAGAGATTCTGTAACAACAGCACCACTAAACATACCTACGACTGCCCAAACTACTACTGTAACAACAGGTATTAATGCATTTCTAAAGGCATGTGAGTAAATTACTGACTTTTCACTTACACCCTTAGCTCTAGCTGTTCTTATATAATCTTGGCTTAAAGCATCAACCATAGCGTTTCTTACAAATCTAGTTGTTGTAGCTAAGCCACCAATAACAAGAGTAACAGTTGGAAGGACTAAGTGCTTAATCCAAAGACCTAAAGTATCTTGCATTGGCATCATTCCTGGTGGGAACCACTTAAGTCTAATTGCAAAAGTGAATATTAAAACCATACCTACAAAAAATGTAGGGAATGAAATACCTGCAAGAGAGAATACCTGCCAAAACTTATCGTAGAAACTTCCTTTTCTAACAGCAGATTTTATCCCTATAATTATCGAAAGCACAAGTGAAATTATTGTTGAACCTATATTAAGAATAAAGGTGTTACGAAGTGGGTCCTTTAGAACGTGTGTAACAGGAGCACCATGCACGATAGATTCCCCCAAATTACCATCAACAACAACTCTTTTTAACCAACCAAAATATCTTTCCGAAAATGTTCCATTCAAATTATATTTTTCACTAAGTGATTCAATTAAAGCTTGTTTTTGTGTTTCACTTTGAAGATTTTTAGGAATAAGCTGTAATATTGGATCACCTGGCATGGAATCATTTAAGGCGAATAGTAAAAGAGATATTATTAATAAAACTGGTATCAGATTTACTATTCTCTTTACTATGTATTTAACCATACTATCATCTCCTTTCTGGTATAATAAAAGCCTCAAACCTAATAGGTTTAAGGCCTTCACTATAATCAAATTATTTTGCTAAAGTAATGTCACAAATTCTTAGTGACCAGTCATGGAATGGAGTTGTTGTTACATTCTCAACTCTTGTTCCATATATATCATGGTATTGATTTGCATATAGTGGTATATTAGGTAGATTATCATTATACCATAAATTGAACTGTAGCCAACCATTTAACCAATTTTCTTTATCAGAAGGGTCAACGTGTCTTGCATCTTCAAGTATTTTATCAACTTCTGGGTCTGCAAGTCTGTTAGTGTTGTCTCCAACCCCTATTTGTGAAGAGTGGTATTGGTAATAGTTGTCGTGTAATGAGTCGAAACCAGTTCCCATGTTAAATACAGATGCTGCATCTGGATCTGCTGCATTTGGATAGTAGAAATGGTCTAATAATGTGTTAAATGGTACTGGGTTGAAGATATATTGCATACCAACCTTTTTAGTGTTATCTGGTAATTGTACAGAAATTAAATCAGATACTTCATTATTAGTAGAACCATCATGTATAACTCTTAATCTATTTCCTTCTTCGTCATGTCTCCAGTAATCGAAGTTTTCTTTATCAGATTCATAAGCTGCTTGAGCTTTTTCTGGATCCCATTTAGTAGTACCGTCTGCTTCATATAGGTATGGAGTAGTGTCTAAAGCAGCATTAGCAGCTTCAGCGTTTAATGTATAGTTATTAGCTTGGGCTTCAAATTCGCTACCTTTTTCGATATATTCGAATTCTGCAAGACCGTAAGCACCGTTAACTACAACTCCATATCCACCTTGGATATTTTGAACGAATTCGTTTCTATCAAGTGAATAAGCGATAGCTTGTCTAACACCTTTGTGTTGAGTTGCTCCGATATCACATAGAATTTGAATTACTCCATATCCGTTTCTTGGATATTCATTGAAGTTTAGATCATCACTTTGTCTAGCCTTATCAATTTTTTCACCTTCAGTTTCACCAGAAACAAAGTCAATTGTTCCAGCGATTGCAAGGTCTACATTAAGTTTAGGGTTAATGATTTGAACAACTATGTTTTCAATAGTTGGTTTATCGCCTTCAGCGTTTCCAGCATATAGAGGGTTAAGAGAAACCTTTACCATATTATTTTCATAAGAAACGAAGTTGTAAGGTCCACAAGTTACATCTGGGTTAAATCTATAATTATAAACTACATCATTAACTGCTGATGCAAGAAGTAAATCTTTAGCATCAAGGTCGATAGAACCATCTTGGTATCCTGCTAGTAAAGCTTCTGCTTCATCAAGAGCAATTTTTGCTTCGATAATTCCAGCCATATCAGGATCTAAAGTTGTTTTTTCACCAGCTTCAGCTTGTGCATTGTATTCTTCTAAGGCAGTTTTATAATCTCCTTCAAGAACTTTGTCAATATCTTCTTGAGTAATTTCAGCTTCTTCAGCTTCTAAAACTCCAGCTACTGCTTCATCATAACTTTCTTTAGCAGAATCTACAGCTAGTCCTTGATTTTCAGCTAAAGTAGCTTTATCTTCATCAGTTACTTCATAGCCTTCAGCTACAACTAATTTGCTTCCTTCAACATCTAGATTAGGAGCATATCTGTGCATTGGAGAAGGTTTAATATTAGCAAAAGCAACTTCATAGAAATAAGGAACTTTTTCTGCTTTTATAGTAACTTTGAATGTTTTCTCATCAATTAATTCGATTCCTGGGAATTCTTCAGATTCACCTGAGTTATATTCATTGAAACCTAATAAACTCTCGTAAACTGCAGAGTTATTAGATCCTGAAGCTAACCATTCTGGACTAGAGTTGAAAAGAACTTCAAATACATAATCTTTAGCAGTAATTGGAGTTTCATCATTCCATACTAGACCATCATTAATTTTAAATGTATAAGATTTTGTTCCATCTTCGTTTTCAGTTACTTCGGGTTCACCGTCAACAACTGTTTTATTAATATTCCATTCATTAGCATCGTTAGGATAGTATGTACCATAAGATAAAATACCATCATAGTTACCAATTAATCTTTTAATCCACACATCATAAGTTGAGTTTCCAAAACCATTGATATATGAACCATTTAGTTCTGGAGCGCCAACAACAAGAGTGTTATCGTCTACAAAACTTTTAACGTCTTCTACACTTTCTTCACTAGCATCAGATCCTTCTCCAGTAGCTTCAGTTGCTTCTCCACCAGCTTCAGTAGCTTCGGTAGTATCAGCAGGAGCTTCTGTTTCAGAACCGCCTCCACAAGCCGTCAATAGAGTTAAACTCATAGCTGAGGCAAGTAGTAAAGTAAGTAATTTACTTTTCTTCATTAAAATTCCTCCTTAGTTTTAGTTTGCGAAATCCTTTTCAAGA
>CAYSPO010000051.1:0-6748 GCA_964432945.1 uncultured Peptoniphilaceae bacterium | reverse complement strand
TTTACTCCTCAAGCGATAAGCGGTGGTGCCTTAGGTATTACAGTTCAAAGTGCTATTAGATTTGGTTTATCAAGAGGGTTATTCTCAAATGAAGCAGGTATGGGTTCTACTCCTCATTCACACGCCGTAGCTTCAACTGATCACCCAGCAGAACAAGGCTTTGTAGCTATGATTGGTGTATTTATAGCGACATTTATTATTTGTTTATCAACAGTTATGGTAAACTTAACATCAGGATCATATATTTCAACAATTCCTGCAAATGAAATGGCTCAAGCGGCTTCATTAATGACTCAAAAAGGATTCGAACTTGTATTTAGTGGAATCGGAGCAAAATTTGTTTCTCTATCACTAACAATGTTCTCTCTAACTACAATAGTTGGATGGTACTTCTTTGCTGAATCAAATGTTAAATTTATTGCTGGAAAAAATAAATTTATAATCAATGCATTTAAATTTATCGCACTTGCATTTATGGTTATAGGAACTCAAATTACTGATGCAGCCTTCCTTTGGGATGTTGCAGATATGTTTATGGGATTAATGGCACTTCCAAATATTATTGCTTTATTCCTATTAACAAAAGATACTGTTGGTATGTTAGGGAACTACGACAAACAAGTTGCAGACGGTAAAGGTTTAAGTTGGGAGTATGATTACGAATAAAGGAGGACTTTATGACTACTCATATAGGTGCTAAAAAAGGTGAAATTGCAGAAAAAATTCTTCTTCCAGGTGATCCCTTAAGAGCTAAATTTATAGCTGAGAACTTTTTAGATGATGCTAAATGTTTTAACGAAGTAAGAAATATGTTTGGCTATACTGGAAAATATAAGGGAAAAGAAGTTTCTGTTATGGGAACTGGTATGGGAGTTGCATCAATTGGAATTTACAGTTACGAGCTTATAAATGATTTTGGTGTAAAAGATTTAATTAGAATAGGATCTTGTGGATCTTACCAAGAATATATTGATATAAATGATATTATCTTAGTTCAAGGTGCTTCTACAGATTCCTCATATGCAAAGCAATTTGCCCTAGATGGTAGTTATTCAGCCTTATCTTCTTTTGACTTATTAGTAAAAGCAAGAGATATTGCAGAGAGTATGAATTTATCTTATTATGTTGGCAATATCCTAACTTCTGATGTGTTTTACAATAATGATGTAAATATGTGGAAGAAGTGGGAAAGCTTGGATATTCTAGGTGTAGAAATGGAAAGCTATGGGCTTTTTACAAATGCTAGCTTATTGGGAGCAAGGGCTTTATCGATTTTAACAGTATCAGATTCTTTTTATAAAGAAAATAAATTGACTGCTGAGGAAAGAGAAAAGTCTTTGGAAAATATGATAGATTTAGCTTTAGAAATATAAAAGCTGGTGCAGAATATTCTGCACCAGCTTTTTTTATTTATGCATTGTTATGATTTTCTAAAAGTTTATATTTCAAGTCCCAAACGTTTTGACTAAGATCCATTTTATATTGATGTGGGAAATCAAATCTTTTTATTTCGTCCCATAATGAATCTACTTCTGTTTTACAAATTTTTCTTATTTCTTCGAGACTTGGGCAGTCGTAGACTAGCTTGCCATTATCATATATTCTTTCCATAAGATTTTCTGCAGTGAAATTTGTAAGTGTTTTTCTTTTCCAAGTATAAGTTGGGTGAAAAATTTCTAAACTGTCATCTTCGTTTATTTTTTCATCTATGAAGGTTACAAGGTCAGCTTCAGCTTTCCCTGTGGTTTTATTATAAAGTCTATAAACAGTTTTAAATCCTGGAGTTGTAATTTTTTCTACATTTTCACTTATTTTAATTCTAGGAATAATTCTTCCATCTTTTTCTATTGCAACAAGTTTATATACACCGCCAAAAACAGGTTCGGATTTTGAAGTTATAAGTCTTTCTCCAACTCCAAAAGAATCTACTTTTGCTCCTTGTAAGATCATATCTGATATTTTATATTCATCTAAAGAGCTAGAGGCTGTAATCATACAGTCTTCATAGCCAGCATCATCAAGCATTTTCCTTGCTGTTTTAGAAAGGTAAGCTATATCTCCAGAGTCAAGTCTAATTCCCTTAGGTCTTTTTCCCATTGGTTTTAATACTTCATCAAATGCTTTTATAGCATTGGGTACTCCAGATTTTAATGTGTCATAAGTATCTACTAATAAAACACAATTATCAGGAAAAACTTTTGCGAATGCTTTAAATGATTCTAATTCTGTATCAAACATCTGTACCCATGAATGAGCCATAGTACCTAAGGCAGGGACTCCATAATCAATATCAGCTAAAGTATTAGCTGAACCGATAACTCCACCTATATAAGCTGCTCTTGCTCCAAGATTTGCAGCATCAGGACCTTGAGCCCTTCTTGATCCAAACTCCATAACAGCCCTACCTTGAGAAGCACGAACTATTCTATTTGCTTTTGTAGCAATAAGTGATTGGTGATTTATAGTAAGTAATAACATTGTTTCTAGCATTTGTGCTTGAATAAAAGGTCCTCTTACTGTCATAAGAGGTTGGTTAGGAAATACTACTCTACCTTCAGGAATAGCCCAAACATCACACTCAAATTTAAAATCTCTTAAGTAGTCAATAAATTCTTGGGAAAAACCTCTTTCTTTGAAATATTCAAGGTCTTTTTGACTAAAGCTAAGATTTTCTATGTATTCTATTGCTTGTTCGAGCCCAGCAAGAATTGCGAACCCTCCATCTTCTGGAACTTTTCTAAAGTATAAGTCATAGTAGGCTATGGTGTTGGCTTTATTGTTTTCCAAATAAGCGTTAGCCATAGTGAATTCATAATAGTCAGCAAGCATGCTTAGATTTCTTTTCATTATTCGCTCCTAATTTTACTTGGTATTTTAATATCTATAATTATCATTGTACTTATAATAATATCATAAACAAAACTTATTTATAGGTCTTTGATATTATTTGAAAAATTTCTGAAATAAATTTTACAATGGTTAGTCTTATGATAGAATAGTCATATAAAAACTAAAGGAGGAATTTATGGATAATAATGGTGGATTTCTTGATTCTTATTTTGGAATCAAAGAAAACAACACAAGTGTTAGGGCAGAAATTTTAGCAGGTATCACTACCTTTGTAACCCTAGCTTATATTTTAATAGTCAACCCACAAATCTTATCAGCACCTTATGAGATAATGGGAGATGCGGCTATGGCTCAAAAAATTTATAATGGAGTCTTTATTGGAACTTGCCTAGGATCATTTATAGGAACTTTTTTATGTGCGATGTATGCGAAGATGCCTTTTGCTCAAGCAACAGGTATGGGGCTTAATGCTTTCTTTGCATATACAGTAGTTTTAACAATGGGATATACATACAATCAAGCACTAGTAATAGTGTTTATATCAGGTTTATTTTTTATTGCAATAACAGCAATAGGACTTAGGGAAGCTATTGTTTCAGCTATACCAGATTGTGTAAAAGATGCTATAACTCCAGGTATTGGATTATTTATAGCTATGATAGGTTTGCAAACTGCAGGTATTATAGTAAATAATGATGCAACTCTTATCGGAATGATAGATTTTTCAATTTGGAGAATTCCAGATGCCGATACAGCTATGCTAATGAGTGCAATAGTCGCCTTAGTTGGATTATTTGTGATGGCAATTTTATCAGCTAGAAATATCAAAGGTTCAATTTTAATTGGTATTATTGTTGCCACAATTATAGGGATACCTTTAGGTGTAACAAAATCAGGAGATTTTTCGTTTAATCTTGGTCAACAAATGTCTGACTTCTTTGAAGTATCATTTATGAGTTTAGATTTTAGAGGACTTATTTCTTCAGAAAATCTTTTATCAGATTTATTCACAGTAATCATGCTTGTAATATCATTTTCACTTGTAAATATGTTTGACTCTATTGGAACCTTATTAGGAGCTGCAAAATCTTCTGGTCTTACAACAAAAGATGGTACACCAAAAAATATGTATCAATTATTAATGTCTGATGCCATTTCAACAGCAGCAGGAGCTTTAGTAGGAACATCAACAGTTACAACAATGGTTGAATCCAGTGCAGGTATAACAGCTGGAGGAAGAACTGGTCTTACTAGTTTAACAACTGCAATTTTACTTATTTTATCTATAGTTCTAGCTCCAATAGTTACTCTTATTCCAGGAGCTGCTACTGCACCAGCATTAATAATGGTAGGGGTAGCTATGTTAGGTGGGGTAAAAGATGTTGATTTTTCTGATATGACTAATTCTTTACCAGCATTTTTAACTATGGCTATGATGCCTTTCACTTATTCAATTGCTAATGGTATTGCCTTTGGTTTAATTTCATATTGTATTCTTAAAATCTTTACTGGAAAATTCAAAGATTTAAGTTGGATAACAATTGGAGTTGCTGTAGTATTTATTGCTAGGTATGCCTTTATGACAGCCTAGGGAATTGAAAACTAGGGATAAAAATGGAAAAACAAAAATTAAAAAGGTTAATTGAAGTGTCAGCTGGTAGAGAGCCAGCTGACCTTGTCATTAGAAATTGTAAAATAATTGATGTATTTAGTGGAGAAATAATTGATGGAGATATCGGAATAGTAGATGGCTTAATAGCTGGAATAGGAGAATATGAAGCTTTAGAGGAAGTTGATGCTTGTGGACTTTATGCAAGTCCTGGATTAATTGATAGTCACATCCATATTGAATCTTCATATGTAACTCCAGAAGAAATTTCTAGACTGCTTGTACCCTTTGGTACAACTACAATAATTGCAGATCCTCATGAAATAGTTAATGTTTGTGGGTTCGATGGACTTGAATATATGCTTAATGCAGCTGAAGGATTACCTTTGTCTGTTAAGTATATGCTTCCTTCTTGTGTACCTTCTACTCCTTATGAAACGTCGGGGGCAAATCTTGGAGCAAAAGAGATGAATGAAGCTCTAGAAAACTATAATCTTCTAGGTATAGGGGAATTTATGGATTTCGTAGGAATTAGCCAAGGAAGCGATTTGGCTTTAGAAAAATTACTTGTTGCTAAAAAATTCGGTAAAATAATAGATGGACATAGTCCTGGTCTTTCTGGAAAGCTCCTTAACTCTTATATAGCAGCAGGAGTGGCAACTGATCATGAATGTTCTACTATCGAAGAAATGAAAGAAAGAATAGCAGCAGGAATGTATATTCAGTTAAGAGAAGGTTCTGCTGCAAAAAACTTGGAAGATTTAATTAAAGGTGTCAATTCTAATAATAGTAGAAGATGCCTTCTATGTTCTGATGATAGACAAGTTAAAACAATCTTTGAAGAAGGTCACTTGAACAAGCATTTAAGTATATGTGTTGAAAATGGAATAGACCCTATTCATGCAATTCAAATGGCAAGTTTAAACTCTAGTGAATGCTATAATCTTAAAGACAGAGGGGGAATTGCCCCAGGAAAAAGAGCTGATATAGTATTGTTCGAAGATTTGAAAGAATTTAAGGCAAAAAAAGTTTTTTCTCAAGGAAAGCTTGTTGCAGAAGATGGAAAGTATCTTTTAGATACAGAAAAAATTGATGACGAAAGAGTTAGAGGAAGAATAAAGTTAAAAGACTTTTCTAAAGATAAGTTAACTTTAAAATTAAACTCTAATGAAGCATATGTTATAGATATTTTACCTAAAAGTATTTTTACACCAAAGGGTGTAAGCAAGGTTAAAAGAGATGAAAATGGTAATTTTATTTTTGATGAAAATTTAGATGTAGCTAAGATAGCAGTTGTTGAAAGACACAAGGCTACTGGAAATGTTGGGCTTGGTCTTATTAGAGGATATGGTATAAAAAGAGGAGCTCTCGGGCTATCAATAGCTCATGACTCTCATAATATTATCTGTGTAGGAACAAATGATGAAGATATGGAATTAGTTGTTAATACTCTAGCTAAGCAAGAAGGTGGATTAGTTATTGTCTGCAATAATGAAGTAATAGATAAAATTCCTTTAGAGATTGCTGGTATCATGACTAATAAACCAGGAGAATGGGTTAAGGAAGCATTAGAAAGACTTCATAATAAAGTTCACGACCTGCTTGATATTAATAAAGATATAGAACCTTTTATGGCACTTTGTTTTATGTCTTTGCCAGTAATTCCTGAAATAAAAATAACTGATTTAGGAGTTTTTGATATTATTGAAAATAAATTATTAAAAGATATATCAATACTATGAGATAATATGCATTTTATAGGGAGTATAGCCTACTTATAAATTGAATAATTTGCGTAATATTGTACCTATCGTATGGTATAATTTACATAATGGAGGTAAAGATGGATACAAAATATATATTTATAACTGGAGGAGTAGTTTCATCCTTAGGCAAGGGTATTACTGCTGCATCTCTAGGAAGATTGTTAAAAGACAGAGGACTTAAGGTAGCCTTACAAAAACTTGATCCTTATTTAAATGTGGACCCAGGTAATATGAGTCCTCTACAACATGGAGAAGTATTTGTAACAGATGATGGAGCTGAAACAGACCTTGATATAGGACACTATGAAAGATTTGTAGATGTAAGCTTAAATATGCACTGTGATACTACAAGTGGTATGGTTTATTCATCTGTTCTTAAAAAAGAAAGAGAAGGATACTATGAAGGAAATACAGTACAGGTAATTCCTCATGTAACTAATGAAATAAAAGATAGAATTCTAAAATATGCTAAAGAGAAAGATGTAGATGTAGTAATTTGTGAAATTGGTGGAACAGTTGGAGA
>CAYSPO010000050.1:3680-7224 GCA_964432945.1 uncultured Peptoniphilaceae bacterium | reverse complement strand
TTAAAAAGATTATACTATTTACTATAAATAGTATACAATATCTATATAAGAAAAGGAGGACTCTATGGATTACAAAATCATAACAGATACTAGTTGCGATTTGTCAGAAGAAATGGCTAGAGACTTAAATATAACTTATGTTCCTTTTTACATTTCTATAAGTGGTGTTGAATATACTGATGACGACAAATTAGATGTCGATGCTTTTATACAAGAAATGGTTAAAGCACCTGAACCAATCAGAACAGCCTGTGCATCTTCCTTTGAGTATACTCAGGCTCTAAACGATTGTGAAGAAAACAATATATTTGTTGTTACTATATCATCGAAACTTTCAGGTTCTTATAACTCTGCAAAGATTGCTGTTGACGAATTTAAAAAGGAAAACCCAGATAAAAATGTCTATTTAGTAGATTCTCAGTCTGCGAGTGCAGGTCATACTGCCGTTGTTCTTAAGATTTTTGATATAATAAAAGAAGACTCAAGTTTTAGTGAAAAAGTTTCAAAAATTGATAAGATGGTTGAAAACAACTACACATACTTTATACTTGAGAGTTTACAAAATCTAATAAAAAATGGAAGAATCAATAAAAGTGTTGGTGGGTTTGCTAATTTTCTAAATATTAAGCCAATTATGAAAGCTAAACATGGAGAAATTGCCCTACATGAAATTAATAGAGGTTTCAAAAAATCGTTAACAAATTTAGCGAAACAAGTAGGAATTGATTTGAAAAGTGTTTCTCCAAAAAGAATTATTATTTCTTATGTAAACTGTGAAGATAAAGCAAATTTACTTGAAGAAAAAATTAGAGAACTTACAGATATAACAGAGATTTTAAAAATTCCAACTAAAGGTTTAGCTAGCGCTTATGCTGATGATGGTGGAATAGTAATAGGATTTTAATATGCTAAAAGCCTAGTTTTGTCAATTTGACTTTTTTAGGCTTTTAACATATAATTTAATCCTGTAATATGGAGAGTTGGCCGAGAGGTTGAAGGCGCACGATTGGAAATCGTGTAAACGTTGATAGCGTTTCAAGGGTTCGAATCCCTTATTCTCCGCCATCCGTACTAGATGGGGAACTAGCGGTGCCCTGTAACCTGCAATCCGCTACAGCAGGGTTGATGTCCGGAGTAGACATTGGAAGGAATTGGTCTGCCCCTAAAAAGTGGTGTTGACTGGTGGGTCTTGCACAATGAAAACCTATGAACCTCGTCAGGTCCGGGAGGAAGCAGCGATAAGTAGTCATTTTTATGTGTTGCGAGGGTGCCTGCCACGAGCTAACTCTTAGGGTACCGCAAAGTCTTTCAATGGCGAGTCCGGATGTACGGTACATATATAAGCCAACTATTTAAGCTGGTTTTTTTATTTGTAAAAGATTACTATTGATAATGTTTATTGATTAACTTTTACCAATAATATTTATTATTTGGCAATTTATGGTATCATAAATATGTAATATAAATATTACATACATTTTAAAGGAGGAAAAGATGAATTTAAAAGGTACAGAAACAGCTAAAAATTTAATGCATGCATTCGCAGGCGAATGTCAAGCAAGAATGAAATATGATTATTATGCAAAAGAAGCTAAAAAAGAAGGTTATGTTCAAATTTCAAAAATCTTTGAAGAAACAGCTAATCATGAAAAAGAACATGCTAAAAGATTTTATAAATTCTTAAGAGATGATCTTGAAGGTGAAGAAATTGAAATAACTCAAGCTTTCCCAGTAAATCTTGTAGAATGCGGAACTTTAGAAAACTTAAAGGCTGCAGCTCAAGGTGAACATCATGAATCTTCTGAGCTATACCCAAGCTTTGCTGATGTAGCTGAAAAAGAAGGTTTTAAAGCTATTGCTTATGTTTTCAGAGAAATCGCTGAAGCTGAAGAATATCATGAATCAAGATATAAAAAACTTATTGAAAATATAGAAAAAGGACAAGTATTCGAAAGAGATACTGAAGTTCAATGGAGATGTACTAACTGCGGATATATTCACACTGGTAAAGAAGCACCAGGAAAATGTCCAGCTTGTGCTCATGATAAAGACTACTTCGAATTGTATTGCGAAAATTATTAAAATAAAAAACCTTAGGAGCTTACTCCTAAGGTTTTTTTATAGTCTATTCATTATATTTTTGTATACATCTTGGCTTACTGAGCTACTTCCACCTAATACAACTACATAACTAATGTTATTGTTAAGGTAATCAGATAGTTCTTGTGTTAAAGTTGTTGGGCTAGATAGAATAATAGGTGCATTTCTAAAAGCTGCTAATGGAGCTCCAGCTAAAGAGTCTGGAAAATCTTCCCCATTTGCAACAACTAAAGTATTTGACTCTGGAAATAATTCTTTAGCTATATTAACTGAAGTTTCATATCTATTTTTCCCTTCAATTCTTCTAACGCTAGTTCTCTTTGCAATTTCATTTTCTAACTGGCTAGAAACAGAGTTTGTCCCACCTATAATCATTACAGAGGAAGCACTCATAATCTTTTTATTAGTTGCAAGGTCTAAAGTCTTTCCATCAGTAAAGAGTATAGAAATTCCTTGTCTAGCTGCATAAGATGAAATTGAAATTGCATCTGCATAACTAGATGAATTTACAAGTATATATTGATTTCCACCATTTAGATCTGCAATTTTATTTGCTGTTTCAAATCTATTTCTACCACTATATCTTGTTATTGTATAACCTTTAGATTTTAAAAGTGTCCCAAAATTATAAGAAATTTCTGCATCGCTAGCTACTATACAAACTTCTTCTGGATTTATCCTATCTATCGCTGCAATAGTTTCATCATTAGCTTCTCTTCCCACAAGAATAATAGGTGAGTACCCATTTTCTTCTCTAGTTATACTAGAAGCAAGTAAAGCATTAGGGAAGTCTCCTTGAGGAGCTAGTATAACTTTTTTAATTGAATTATTATCAACTTTTTTCGATATTTGAATTGATGTTAGATTTCTATTTTCACCAAATACTCTTTGGAGAGGTCTTAAATCTTCTGGATCATCAACATTACTTGTAGGAGGCGTATTATCTTCTGGCTCTTTAACAGGCTCATCTGGCTCTCCTGTTAGGTCGTATGTACTATTTACATCGGCAAAAGCCCTCATCATATTTACAATTTCACTTCCATAAGTTTTGCTTGGTGCCCATTTCCCGCCTAATTCTTCAACACAAGAAACAGTGTTATAGATAAAAGGAAAATGCCTTGGATCTGGTGAATCTGCTTTTGGAAAATCTTTATGTCCAGCATATAAAGCTAGATGATGAACTTGAGCTGTGATTCCTTCTTCCCAATTAGAAAACTTTTGATGGGCTGTTTTGTCATAATCTCCCCCACCTGATGAAGTCTTCATTCCACATGGATTTTTATAATCAATAGTTAAAACACCTGTAAACTTAAAGTAATTAGTTTCTTTTGCAGATTGAGCATATGTAACAGCAGGGTCTATTCCATATCTTACAGAAACATCATAAAATGTTTGTGCTTGTCTAATAAATTCTTCATGAGCACCTTTAGATCTTGCCCAATCT
>CAYSPO010000050.1:0-3580 GCA_964432945.1 uncultured Peptoniphilaceae bacterium | reverse complement strand
GCACCAGTAGCTCAATGGATAGAGCATCGGTCTTCGGAACCGAGTGTTGGGGGTTCGATTCCCTCTTGGTGCACCAATTTGAATGTTTCAACATTTTTAAAGATTAAAATTATATAAATATTAATTCATATAGTTGTAAAATATTCTACAATATTATATAAAATAATTGACCATAACTTATAGTCATAAATTTTTTTCTCTTACAACATCTATGTTTTAATATTTTTGAATTATATAATTTTTCCTAAGTAAAGAGGAATTTTTTATCCTTAAATAAAAAAAAGTGGCTTAATGGCCACTTTTTTCTTTGCCTGATTGAGGCGAAATTTTTAGTTCTAAAAATAAATCATTATAAATAATTGTCATTTCTTGACCTAAATATTCGTAAGGTTCTAATCTTTCTATTATCTCATCTCCTGGATAAAGAGTTGGATCTTCTAAAGCTTCTGGATCTATAAGTTTCATTGCCTCTTTATTAGGTGTAGAGTACCAAACATAGTCAGCATTCTTTGCAGCTACATCTGGTCTTAGTAAATAGTTTATTAAAGCATAAGCTCCTTCTTTATTTTGAGAAGTTTTAGGTATAACTATATTATCAAACCAAATATTAGATCCTTCCTTTGGAATAACATAGTTTAAACTTTCATTTTCATTTATAGCAGAAACTGCTACCCCAGAAAAAGTTATTCCAATAGGGGCTTCTTCTTGAACCATATAAAGATTAATTTCATCTCCTAGTATAGCTTTAACATTAGACATAAAACCTTTTAAGTCCTCTGTTACATCATTAAGGATTTTTGTATCTGTTGTATTTAAAGAATATCCGTTAGCTTGTAAACCTAGTCCTATTATTTCTCTTGCTCCATCATATATCAAAATCTCATTTTCATATTTTTTATCCCAAAGATTTTTCCAAGAAGACATCTCTTCTTCACTATATTGCTTTGTATTATAAAGTATACCTACACTGCCCCAAAAGTAAGGAATTGAATATTTATTATTAGGATCAAAACCTTGATTTAAGAAATGACTATCTATATTTTCCATTCCTTTGATTTTGGAATAATCTAAAGGTAGAAGCAAATCTTTTTCTACCATCATCTGAATTGTGTAATCAGATGGAATAACTAAGTCATAGGCAGTCGATGCCTGCTGTACTTTAGTTATCATAGCTTCATTGGAATCAAAGGTTTCATATATAACTGTGTATCCTGTTTCTTTTTCAAACTCTGATAAAATCTCTGGATCTATATAATCTCCCCAGTTATAAAAATAAATAGTATTATTATCTTTTCCTTTAAGTTCCTTATTTAAGCTAGACTTAAAGGAAAAAAGCACTATAACTACAGCTAAAATTCCTAGAAAAAATTTATAAAGTTTATTCATTTTTTTCCACCTGCCTTTTTTAGCTTTAATTCTCTATTTTGTATTAGGTAATAACCAATAACTAGAACTAAAGAAAAAGCAAAGATCATTGCAGATAAGGCATTTATTTCCAAAGTTATTCCTTGCCTAGCCCTAGAGTAAACTTCAACTGTAAGAGTTGAGAAGCCCCCTCCTGTTACAAAGAATGTTACTGCAAAATCATCGAGGGAATAAGTAAGAGCCATAAAAAATCCAGTCAAAGCTCCACTTGATATATTGGGTATAATAATACTATTTAATATTTGCCAATCATTTGCTCCTAAATCTTCTGCAGCCTTAAACATATTCTTATTAATAGCATTTAACTTAGGAAGCACCATAAGTACGACTATTGGTACATTAAAGGCTACATGAGCAAGTAAAACCGACCAAAATCCAAATGGTACTGGCAATATATAGGTAAACATAATTAGAAAAGATGCACCAATAATTACATCTGGCATTACCATTAAAATATTATTTAATGATAAAACTTGCTCTTTAAGGTCATCATTTTTCAAGTAATAAATTAAGATTGAGCCTGCAACACCAATAATAGTTGCTATAAGAGCTGATAGTAAAGCAATTATTATTGTATTAATCATAATTTCTATAAGTCTTTTATCTGAAAACACTTGAAGATAATTATCCCAAGTAAAACCGGTAAATGAATTCATCGTTCCACCAGCATTAAAGGAATAATAAATCAAATATGCTATTGGAAGATAAAAAACTATAAAAATTAATATCAAATATAAATTAGATAACTTAAATTTTTTATCTTCCACCTTTTTGTCTCCTTTTCATCCTTCCAGTTATTGCCATAATTCCAAACATTAAAGCTATTAATACAAGACCGATAATCGAGCCCATACCCCAGTTCTGAGTAACGAGATAATGTTGCTCAACTGCTGTACCCAAAGTTATTATCCTATTTCCTCCAATTAATCTGGTTAATACGAATAAAGATAAAGACGGGATATATACAGCCTGCACTCCAGCTACAACACCATCCATAGACAATGGTAGTATAACTCTTTTAAAAGTTTGCCATTTATTAGCTCCCAAATCTTTACTTGCCACAATATATTCATTAGGTATAGATTCTAAAGCTCTAAAAATTGGAAGTATCATAAAAGGCAACTCTATATAAGTTGCAACTAAAATAAAAGCAGTATCAGTAAATAGAATTCCTTCGGGAGCAACTCCAAAAAACCTCGCAAATTCTGCAATTGAGCCATGTCTATTCAATAAACCTATAAATGCATAGGCTTTCAAGAGCATATTTATCCAGGTTGGAAGAATAACTAGCAGTAACCAAAAATCCTTGTTCTTAGTTTTAGATAAAAGGTAAGCAAAGGGATAACCTAGTAAAATAGTGGCTAAGGTAATTAAAAAAGCATAAAAAAACGAGTTCAAAGTCATAAGTATATAATTATTAGACACAAAATAGCTTTGAAAGTTTGCTAAAGTATAATTACCATTTATATCCAAAAATGATTGATATATTAATAGAATTATTGGTGCAATAACAAAAAGTACAATCCACGAATAGTAAACAGCCCCTAGACTCTTATATTTTCTAGGCATTAACCTTCACCTCCACTGTATTTTTCGATTCTTGCATCAAAGTCATCTTCACTCTCATTAAATCTCATTACATGGATATCACTAGGTTCTATAAGGATTCCTATTTTTTCATCTGGATTAAACTTTTTAGTTGTATGAATTTTCCAGGTATAGCCATGTTCATCATGACCTATAATTTCATTGAAAACTCCTCTAAATAAAACCGTCTCTATTGTTATTATTACATCAGCTTCATTTTTATCTATTGTACTTATATCTTCTGGCCTGATTACAACTTCTACTGCTTCTCCAGCAGGAATACCAGCGTCAGTACATTTGAATTCTTTACCGCAAAATTCTACAAGGTAATCGCCTTTCATCCTTGCATCAAGGATATTGGAATCTCCTATAAACTCTGCAACATATCTATTTATAGGTTCTTCATAGATATCAGTCGGAGGGCCTGATTGAACAATCTCCCCTTTATTCATAACAAAAATCCAATCAGACATAGCAAGAGCTTCTTCTTGATCATGGGTTACAAAAACAAAGGTTATTCCTAGACTTTTTTGTAGTTCTCTAAGTTCAACCTGCATAGATTTTCTTA
>CAYSPO010000049.1:0-7825 GCA_964432945.1 uncultured Peptoniphilaceae bacterium | reverse complement strand
TAATATGTCAAAAAAAGATTTATTTTTAGATAAAATCGCAACAATTCTATTGAATAGTTGAAGAATTTTATTTTAGATTTAATTTTTTCTTAAGATTAAATTATATCAAAACTTTCAAATAATTAATACATTATGCAGTAATATAATAATAATTCTAAACCTAATTAATGATAGTGGAAAATATAATATATTGCATCATTCTTTAATTATATCCATTTTTAACTTGCATAAACGATTAATTATGATTTTACAATCTTTTAAAAATCCCTAAATAACAATAATTCAGGGATTTTTAAACTTTATTGATTTGAAATTTTCAATCTATTCAAAGCTCTCATTAATCCTAACCTGGCTTCATTATATTCTTGTTTACTTAATTTCATTTTGAGTTTTCTCTCAGCTTCCTCTTTAGCTCGTCGAGCTCTATTCTTATCTATTTCTTCAGGTCTTTCTGCCGTATGAACTAAAACAAGAACTTCATTATCCTCTACCTTTACCATGCCTTCTGATACTGCAACATCGTGAGTAGATCCATCAGAAAGCCTGTAAGTTAACTTTCCTGCCAAAATAGAGGAAACTATATTTATATGGTGAGGAAGAATTCCAAACGAACCATCTATTGTAGGAATATTAATATATTCACAGGGACCTTCATAAAAAACTTTATCTGCAGCTAATAGTTTTAAATTAAAACTACTCATCTTTATTCTCCATAGCCAAAGTAGCTGATTTTTTTATTACATCATCTATTCCTCCAACATTAAAGAAAGCCATTTCTGGATATTCATCCATTGAACCATCTAAAATCATTTGAAAACCTCTAATAGTTTCACTTAAAGGCACATATGCTCCTGGAAGACCAGTGAATTTTTCTGCAACATTCATTGGTTGAGATAAAAATCTTTGCAATTTTCTTGCCCTAAATACCACTTTTTTATCCTCTTCGTCTAATTCATCTATACCTAAAATAGCTATAATATCTTGAAGTTCATTATATTTTTGAAGGTACTCTTGAACTTTTCTAGCAGTTTTATAGTGCTCTTCTCCAACTATTTCAGGATCAAGTATTCTAGAAGTAGATTCTAAAGGATCAACTGCTGGATATAGCCCCAATTCTGCTACTTTACGGCTAAGCACTGTTGTTGCATCAAGGTGATTAAAGGTTGTTGCAGGTGCTGGGTCAGTTAAATCATCAGCAGGAACATATATTGCCTGAACTGATGTAATTGAACCATGCTTTGTAGAAGCAATCCTTTCTTGAAGCGTTCCCATTTCCTCAGCTAAAGTTGGCTGATATCCAACAGCTGAAGGCATTCTTCCTAAAAGAGTTGAAACTTCAGATCCTGCTTGAACAAAACGGAATATATTATCTATAAATAAAAGAACATCTTTCTCTTCTTCGTCCCTAAAATATTCTGCCATTGTAAGACCTGATAAAGCAACTCTCATACGCACACCAGGGGACTCATTCATCTGACCAAAAACTAAGGCAGTTTTCTCTGAAACTCCACTTTCTTTCATTTCTAGCCATAAATCATTTCCTTCACGGCTTCTCTCACCAACACCTGTGAAAATAGAATATCCCCCATGTTCTGTTGCAATATTATGGATAAGTTCTTGAATTAAAACTGTTTTACCTACCCCAGCTCCCCCGAATAATCCTATCTTTCCACCTTTAGGATAAGGCTCTAGTAAATCGATAACTTTTATCCCTGTTTCAAATACTTCTATTGCAGGGCTTTGTTCTTCAAATGAAGGCGGTTTTCTATGGATTGGCCAATGTTTCTCTTCAGGAGAAATATTGTCTGAGCCATCTATTGACTCACCTAAGACGTTAAACATTCTTCCTAATACATTTGTACCAACAGGCACTTGTATAGGTTTAAAAGTTCGTTTAACCTTCATAGATCTAGACAAGCCTTCGCTTCCTGCTAGCATAATACATCTAACAGTATCATTTCCAATATGGTGAGCAACTTCCATTACTTTTATTTCATCATCATCTATCTCAACTTCCAAGGCCTCACGAATTTGTGGTAAATGATGCTTTCTAAACCTTACATCAATAACTGGCCCGGATATAGCAATTATTTTACCTGTATCATTCATAATTATCACTTATCTTCTTTCTGTTATTCATTTGTGCCTTTGCTCCAGCACTTACTTCAGTAATCTCTTGAGTAATTGCTGCTTGACGTACTTTGTTGTATTCTAAATTTAATTTATCTACAAGATTCTCTGCGTTTTGATTAGCTGTACTCATAGCATTCATTCTCGATTGCTGTTCACTGCTATAACTGTCAATTAAAGCACTGTAGATAAACCCAGATATATAGCTATCTATAACGCTATCAAGCACTTCTTCAACAGAAGGAACGAATTCAAATTCTCTTTCTACAGGTTTTTCGATTTTACGTTTTTCTTCTGTAAAATAATTTCTGTGAAAAGGAAGTAATCTGGTTGATTTAGTTACTGTTTCCATAGCAGATTTATTATCTGAGTACACAAGGAATATTTTTTTCAATTCTCCACTTAAATATCTTTCAATGAGAATATCAGCTATTTGTCTGGCTTGATCTAAGTTAGGAGATTCTGGACTAAAATAAAAATCTTGAATTTCAATTTTATGCCTAGAAAAATATTGCCTGCCAAACTCACCAATTACAAATAATTTACAATCCCTCTTTGTATTTTTGATAATTTTCATAGTTTCTTTGATTACATTCATATTGTAAGATCCAGCAAGCCCTTTATCAGATGTAATAACTAGAATTCCGTAAGTTCCACTCTCAAATTTTGAAATATCATTAGGATAAAAATACGGACTTTCTAAATCTTTAACAGTACGGAAAATCCTTTTAATTTCCTCTCTTAAAGCTTCAAAATAAGGCAAAGTTTCTTGTAAATCTTTTTTAGCCTTTCTTAGTTTGGTGGATGCAATTAAATACATGGCATTTGTAATTTTCTTAGTATCATTAACACTACTTATTCTATTTTTAATTTCTTTTGTATTTGCCATATTCTACCACCTCCCTAATTTAATTTATTTTTACTTAAATATTCCTTTGCTAACTCTATTAATCTATTTGATATATCATCTGTTAATTTATCAGTTGTTTCAATAATAGTTATTATCTCAGGTGCAGTTTCTTTTATATAAGAAATAATTTCTTTCATAACATTTCTTATTTCATTTTTATTTATATTAATTAAGATCCTACTTAAAGCAATTACAAGAATAATTACTTGCTCGTGATTTGAATAAGGAGAATATTGTTCTTGTTTTAGTAGCTCCATAAGCCCTTCTCCATACTTCAATTCATTTTTAGTAGCTTCATCTAAGTCACTTGCAAATTGAGTAAAGACTTCCATTTCACGAAATTGTGCAAGGTCTAACCTAAGTGTTCCTGTTGCTTTCTTCAATGCCTTTGTCTGAGCAGCACCTCCAACACGAGAAACAGATAAACCAACATTTACAGCAGGCCTTTGCCCAGCAAAAAATAATTCACTTTCTAGAAATAACTGTCCATCAGTAATAGAAATAATATTAGTAGGAATGTATGAAGAAACATCTCCGTTTTGTGTCTCAACAATAGGTAAAGCAGTTAAAGAACCTCCCCCTAAAGCATCTGACAATTGAGCAGATCTTTCAAGTAATCTAGAGTGCAAATAAAATACATCTCCTGGATAAGCCTCTCTACCCGGAGATCTCCCTAATAGTAAACTTAAAGACCTATAAGCAATAGCATGCTTAGATAAATCATCATAAACTATTAAAACATCGTCTCCTTGCTCCATAAAATATTCTGCAATAGCAGATCCTGAGTAAGGAGCTATATATTGAAGGGCTGCTGTATCACTAGCAGTAGCACAAAGAATTATAGTATAGTCAAGCGCTCCATGTCTTCTTAAATTTTCTACTAATTGAGCAACAGAACTTGCCTTTTGACCTATGGCTACATATATACACTTAACATTTTTGCCTTTTTGATTAAGAATAGTATCAATGGCTATAGCGGTTTTACCAGTTTGCCTATCCCCTATAATCAGTTCTCTTTGCCCACGTCCAATAGGAAACATACTATCAACTGCTAGTAAACCAGTTTGCATTGGTTTATAAACAGGCTTTCTTTCAATTATACTAGGAGCTACTTTTTCAATAGGAAAATAAGTTTCAGGTAAAATATCGCCTAGATCATCAATAGGCTGACCTAGTGAGTCAACGACTCTTCCAAGCATATTTTTTGAAACACCAATTCCAGCTGTTTTCTTGGTTCGGTAAACATAGCTTCCCTGAGCAATTGGTGCGTCATCACTAAATAGAATGCAACCAATTTCAAATTCTTTAATATCCAAGACCATACCTTTAATTCCTTCATTGAATATTAAAATTTCTCCATATTTAACCTTATCTAATCCGCTAACTGTTGCTATTCCATCACCAACAGATTCTACAATCCCAGTTTCTTCTGGAGAAGCTGAAGGTTTCCAATCATGTACTTTTTCCCTTAATAATAAAACATAATTATTATCATTTATATCTATATTTTCAATATCTTCTCTTAATTGAGTTAGCTTACCTTCTAAAGTCCAATCGTAAAGGTCAGAACCTACTCGAATAATAAAGCCATATTCAATTGTATCATCTTGGGAAAAAACTAAATCTATTGGAGAATTATATTTATTCTCTAAAAATTTTTGAATTTTTATAATCTGTTCCTTACTCGGCTCTTTTGAACTTTCAAGGACAGCAGATAATTTCTCTTTATTATTTTTCATCGCTCACATGCTCCAAAAAATCATCAAACACATCTTTATTAGGATCGCAAACTATTTTTTTTGTGGCTTCCAAAGCTATACCCTTTATTTCATTTCTAGCTTCATTTATTATTTTTTCTTTCTCTAATCCCGCATTTTTATGAGCTTCTTCAATTATCTGATGTTCTTTTTCCTTAGCATCTTCTAATTGATCATGTATTCTTTTTTGAGTTTCAGCCATTTGCTTTTCTCTATAAATACGTATTTCATTATCAATATCTGCTAATTTTTCAGAATGATCATCAAGTAATTTTTGAGCTTCATCAAACTTTTTATTAGCTTTTAAATCCATCTCTTTATAATGTTCTTCTCTTGCTTCCATAAATTTTCTAACAGGTTCATAAATTAATATATATAAACCCATAGTAAGCAAAATGAAATTAAAAAGATGAAGCAATATTTGTTGCCAATCAATATTTAATGGCATATTATTTCCTCCAATCTATAATACAAAGAAAATTAATATGGCGAATATCA
Source organism: uncultured Peptoniphilaceae bacterium (assembly GCA_964432945.1). Taxonomy (GTDB): domain Bacteria; phylum Bacillota; class Clostridia; order Tissierellales; family Peptoniphilaceae; genus CAYSPO01. The sequence goes on along the minus strand of CAYSPO010000049.1, from coordinate 2,530 downwards.
AAGCATATAAAACAACTGTTTCAATAAAAACCATACCTAGCATCAAAGTAGTTCTAATTTTACTTTCAGCTTCTGGTTGTTTAGCTATTCCTTCTAAAGCCTTTGCTACTGCAATACCCATACCGATAGCCCCACCTGCTGCTGGGAACGCCAATACGAATGCTGAACCATAAGCCTTAGCAGTTAATATAGCACTATCTGCATTTTGTGCCGCAAAAGCTAAATTTGGCATACACAAAATAAGTGTTCCTGCTAAAAGACAAAGTAATAATGTATTTTTTTTCATAAAATCCTCCTAAATAATAATTTTTTAATTAGACTTAACAATCTTTTTATTTGTTTCTGTTGCCTCACCGTAGTAAATAGAAGTTAATAAGGTAAGAACATAAGCCTGAATAAAGGCATGAATAAGTGTAAACAAAACTGCTATTATTACAGGCAAAACAAAACTCAATTGTATATAATGATAAACTAAATCTGTAACTAATAGGCCACTAAGTAAAGCTCCAAATAAACGGAAGCTCATTGATAAAGGAAGGGAAAAATCTTTTAATACTTTACCTAATCCTTTAATTCCATTTGTAGCAACTCCTCCACTCATAATAAAGAAGTAAGATAAAAATCCCATTGCAATTGCTGCATTAATATCTGACAAAGGAGCCGGCATAGTTATTGATTGTCCAGCACTACTTATCCATTGAAGACCAAATAGTTCGAATAAAGTGCTTAAAAGGATATAAGTCCCTGCCGAAAATATATAAGCACCTAAGACCCAGTTCTTATGGGGACTATTGCTCTTAGCCATATTTACAAAGAAATCAACCCATGATTCTATTATAATTTGAAATTTACCTGGAACATACTTAAATTTTGGTATAAAAAATATCCTAACTATTAAAGCCCCCAATAGTATTAGACCACTAATTACAAAGGCTGAAATAACAGCAGGATTTACATCCATTAATCCAAACAAACTAACTTTATTAACTTCATGTAATACAGAGTCTCTCATTGCAACTGAGATATCATGATTTGTGTTAGTTGATGGTAGCATAAAACTTCCCACCAATGACAATAGTAGTAGAAATATAAAAATTCCTAAAACTTTTTTATTTTTCATAAATTCTCCTTTCTTTGAATTTATTTAATGTAAAATACTTTCGCTAATAAATATAATATTCAGTAATAATAAAACTTCCTCTTAATACTATTTAAAATAATTGCTCATGTATTAGCTTTATTATTATATACCCATTAGCTTTCAAGTCAAGAAGTCTATATATATATATTAAACAAACTATAAGTATATTTCTGAAAAGTTTTTATATAAATTAATATCTATTATATAAATTTCTAAATATTTTATGAAGCTCTGTAAAATACACATTTTTAGTAAATATATATATAATATCAAGGATTAGCATTAAATAACCCGTAAACATATCATAAGTATATCATTGAAATGTGTTACGAATTATAAAAATATTATTAAATATAAGAATAATTTATTATTTGAATTTAACATTAAATTTTCTGATAATTGAATAATTTAGACAAAATCTTAAAAAGACATAATAATATGAGTGTTCAGAACTAATGAAACAAAAAATACCAAGCTTAACTTGGTATTTTTAGGTATTATTAAATTATAACTCGTTATATTTCTTAGAATTTCCCTTAGATAAACTTAATGGATATTTTTCTTCATTTTTATCTATTTTATTCATAATAATTTCATCTATATCTAAATCTAATTTTTCTGTCATTTGTATACAATAAATCATAATGTCAGCTAACTCTTCAGCCACACTATCAATAGAAAAGTCATCATCATTCCATTGAAATTCCTCAAGTAATTCTGCAGCTTCTAAAGTTATAGATTTAGCTAAATTAACAGGAGAATGAAATTTATCCCAATTACGATCTTTATTAAATTTATTGATTCTATCAATTATTTCATTATTCATATTTTCTCCTAATATCATTAAAATAATTATTTATAGTTTTTTTAAAATTTTACTGATTTTAATTTATAACTCTTATAATTCTATAATATTAACTGGATAATCAATATTCTCTAAAAATTTTAATAAATCTTCAGTCTTTACAAATATAGTTTTCTCGTTAGTGTTTGGATGAAAACTCATCCTATCTTCTCCAACTATTTCTTTATCTATATAAACACGGATATCCTTATCTTCATTATTTAATAAACCAAAAGGAGAAACAACTCCAGGAGGTAACATCATTTTTTCATACAGGCTTTCTTCAGAAGCCATTTTTACTTTTTTTTCATCAACCATATCTTTAAATTTATCCATATCCATCATTTTAGAATCGTCCATAATAACCATATAGAAATTTTTCTTTTTCTTATTAGTTAAAAACATAGTCTTTGTTCTTACACCTTCAATACCTTCAATAAACTCATCTGCCTGTTCAGTTGTCAAAGCTGGCTCGTGCTCAACAAGCTCATATTCAATATTCAGTTCTTTTAATTTTTTAATTACATTTTCATATAAATCCATTT
>CAYSPO010000048.1:0-7846 GCA_964432945.1 uncultured Peptoniphilaceae bacterium | reverse complement strand
AATTTCATATTAGGAATGTGGCAGGGCGTAGAGAGTTTTATCAGAGAGCAGGAGGTAAATAATGAACTTTAAAGAACTGGAAGAGCTAGTAATCACTTGGGGAATAGACAAAGACTTAATCAAAAGAGAAAATGCTGAAAAACAATTTATGAAATTTATTGAAGAAGTGTTCGAGTTTAAGGCTGAAATGGACTGGATCATACAGAGTGAAAAATCGAACATTGATGTTGAGTATAAACTAAGTAAGTTTAAAAATATGAAACTTGAAATGGGCGACATTTTAGTAACTTTAATCATCTTATCTGCACAGTTAGATATAGATTTGGTGGAATGCTTGGAGATGGCCTATGAAAAGATTAGTAAGAGAAAAGGTAAAACTATAGATGGGATCTTTGTAAAAGAGGAGGATTTGTAAAATGTGTTCAGTTAAAAAAAAGAAGTACACTTTGTGGAGTGAAGAAGAAATAAAATATCTGGAAAATAACTACAGAGATATGCCTGCTAAAAAATTGTCTGAAAATTTAGGTAGGCCAATTAACTCAGTATATATAAGAGCTAACGAAATGGGTTTGGAAAGAAAACCAAAAGAACAAATTTACTTGAATTTTGAAAAAGTAGAAAAAAATAAAAAAAATAAAAGGAACTTGATATGTGATGCTCAGCTGGACAAGTCTATAGGACTTATAGATGCTTATCGTGGTTTAGCAATGGGCATAGTTAGAGCCAGTATAGATGATTTAAAAAAAGATATAAAAGCTTTAAAGAGAATAGTGGATAGAGGGTTTAAAAAAGATAAAGTAGAAGAGGCTGTGAAGAGAGTTCTTATAAGTGAAGCTGCTTTCTTTAACGACAACTTCCCTTTGTATTTAGAAACAGACCCAAAAGAAATAGTACTGGTTTGTTGGGATACTTGTAAGGCTGATAGAAATAAATATCTAAAAAACAACCTTTATTTAATCGAAGACCAATTGGGAAAGGAGTTTATATATTGACGGCTAAAGAATATCTAAGAAATATAAGTGTGCTTGATAAAAAGATTAAAGCCAATCTAAAGCACATAGATGATTTAAGGGCAAGAGCTACCAGTATTGGATCATCATCTAATCTAGAAGCTGAAAGAGTTCAAGGCGGGAGTAGCAATCCGGACAAGATAGGATATATATTAACCGAAATTGATGAGTATGAAAGAATAGCCAATGAGACAATAGATGAGTATGTGGCTTCTAAAAATAAAGCTATGAGCATGATAGACAAGTTGGACAATGGATTGTACATTGAAATACTTAGCATGAGATATTTTGAAGAAAAATCGTTTGAAGAAATCGCAGTAACGCTTGAAAAATCTTATAGGCATACTACAAGATTACATGGATATGCATTGCAGGAATTCCAAAAGATTATAGATGGCAACTTAAACTTAAGTTAAATGTCCTAGAATGTCCTATTGCACATCTGGTATTATTAAGATGTAAAAAATGAATCAATTAAATTTGTTTCATTTAAACACCTCCTTTTATAATATAGGGCTGGAGCCGATATACTCCAGCCAACTGATATAACAAGACCGTAATAGTCTTTAATATATAGCACATATAAAACCCCGCGATTAGATAATATAGTTGTGGGGTTAAGTATTTATTAGGGAGCAACTAATATATAAGGCCCCGGGAAGAGATGATAGAAATATGGCTAGACCATCTAGACCTGATAGGTCAGGTTCTCATAGGCAGGCTTACAGTAGCAACAGAATTAAGATTTTAAAAACACAAAGTATTTGCGGTATCTGTGGACAACCAGTAGATAAAAATCTAAAACCACCAGATCCATTAAGCCCGTGCATAGACCACATTATACCAGTAAGCAAGGGTGGTCATCCTAGTGCAATAGAAAACTTGCAGTTAGCACACATGACGTGCAACCGACAGAAGTCAGACAAGCTGTTTGCAAGTGATAATACTAAACAAGGAACAGAGACCAAAAAAATAACTTTAGGAAATAGGAACTTACCACAAAGTTTAGATTGGACAACATACAAAGGACGTCCTTAAAAGAGATTTAAGAGCATAAGGGGGCATACCCACCCCTCCACAAGCCTGAACGCCACTCACCGCTGTACTGTACAAATTTACACACGAGCAAATAAAATAAGGAGGGTATATGGCAGAAAGATATGAAAAACTAGAATATTTAAGAAGTAAATTAAAAAAACATGAGTCAAGAACCGCTCAAAGATACTATCAATATGATATGAAATATTGCGAATCATCAGTAGGATTTGTTATCCCTAGTCACATAAGAAAAAGATATACATCGCACATAGGATGGACGACAAAGGCAGTAGATTGTTTAGCGGATAGACTTGTCGTTAGGAATTTTGATAAAGATAGTTTTGGCGTCAATGAAATTTATAAACTCAATAATCCAGACATATTATTTGACTCAGCTATTTTGAACGCATTAATTTCATCATGTAGTTTTGTGTATATCTCTAAAAGTGAAGAAGGGGAAGTAAGACTACAAGTAATCGAATCGTTAAATGCAACAGGAACTATAGATCCTATAACTGGACTATTGAAAGAAGGATATGCAGTCTTAGATAGAGATAAGCACAATAAGCCTATAATGGAAGCATTTTTTGAACCTTATTTAACAACTATAATTACAAGAGATGAATTGGGAAACGAAATAGAAACGCCTTTTACACACGAAGTAGCTCATCCGCTATTAGTACCAATAATTCATAGACCTGATGCAGTTAGACCATTTGGTAGGAGTAGAATAACAAGGGGTGCGGAGTATTGGCAAAGACTGGCTAAAAGAACTTTAGAAAGATCAGATGTTACAGCTGAATTTTATTCGTTCCCACAGAAATATGTAACAGGGCTTAGCCAAGATGCAGAAGCTATGGATACTTGGAAAGCGACAATCTCATCAATGCTTATGTTTGAAAAAGATGCAGAAGGTGATAAACCAACACTTGGGCAATTTACAACACCTAGTATGAGTCCATTTACTGAACAACTTAGAACGGCTGCAAGTGGTTTTGCAGGAGAAACTGGACTAACGCTTGATGATCTAGGTTTTGTAAGTGACAATCCAAGTTCTGCGGAAGCTATTAAAGCAAGTCACGAAACATTAAGAGTAATGGCTGAAAAAGCACAAAGGTCATTAGGTAGCGGCTTTATTAATGTTGGATATCTTGCAACTTGCTTAAGAGATGATTTTCCATATAAGAGAAATAGATTTGCGGACTTACGAGTCAAATGGGAGCCGATATTTAAACCGGATGCTTCAACGCTTAGTTTAATTGGAGATGGTGCTATCAAACTAAACCAATCTAATCCAGGTTATTTAGATGACAACGCATTAAGAGATTTGACAGGTATAGAGTAGTGAAAATTAATATTATTTGCGGACTAATAGGTTCTGGTAAAACAACTTGGTGTAAATCACAAAACATACCATTTACAGATTTAGACTATTTACCTAAGTATGCTACCAAAAAAGAACAGATAAGTTTGACTAAAAAGGTATTAAGAGAAAATAGCGAAGTAAATCATATAACTACATTTCCGACAGAAGAAGAAATGAAAGCATTTGAAAATTATAATACAAGTTTTTATTGGATAGATACAGACTTAGAAAGATGTAAGCTCAATATTTTAGTTCGAAATAGAAAAAGAGATATGGATAATTTGAAATATGTTTATGATAAAAACGAAGAATTATTACAAAAGGCAATTAATTCTGAAATAATATTTAAGGCTATAAAGGTGATAAAATGATACAAAATGATATAACACCTGAACTATTAGAAAAATTGTTATATAAATTCAAAGAGAAAACAAAAAAACATGAGCGATTAAGAGCGTTAGATGAAATGTTAAAATCAAAAACAGCCACCTATAAAGAAGCCAATGAGTATTCAATAATTGTTGGAGAATTGTTAGCGGAAGTATTTAAAGAAAATTTATCGAGTGAGAGTTTGCCTGATAAAAAGATGTATTTTAATATTGCAGAAAGAATACTAAATGGAACAATGGAAGAAAATTATAATCTTGTTTCTAATTATTCAACAGAAGTTCAAGAAGCTTTGAACTCCACAGCAGGAATGGGGCTCAAGGCCGTAAAACCACCTTTAAATCAAGATAGAGTTGACGGTATTATTGTTAGAATATCTTCTGAAGAAGATTTTGACGACATAAAATGGATACTTGACGAACCAGTAAAAAACTTCAGCCAATCAATAGTTGATGAATTTATAAAGCTTAATGTTGAATTTCATAACGATATGGGCCTATCACCAAAAATCATTAGACGAGAAGCTGGTGGCTGTTGTGACTGGTGCAGTGAAATAGTTGGAGAATATGAATACCCTGATGTTCCGGATGATATTTATCGAAGGCATAGATATTGTAGGTGTACGGTAGATTATTACCCAGGGGACGGTAGACGACAAAATGTTCACAGTAAAAATTGGAGGTGATCCAGACTATCTCCCAAGTCGATAGGGTTATCATGACATTTCCCCAATGGGGATAACAATAAGGAATAAACCGACAAGGAATTTCGCAACCTTAGGAAACCGACCTTAGCAAGTCATTAAACTGCTTTTTTTGATTGAATAGGAGGATAAATGAATATAAAATATGGCATTCAAACCCCTACTCAATCGGTAGTATTACCATATAAAAAAAGTGATTATGAAGAAGCTGTAAAAATTTATGGTAAATCTAATAGACAAGTTTATCCGTGGCAAAAGAACTTAATGAAGCACATATTAGCAAAGAATGAAGACAATCTTTGGACTCATACAAAAATTGGCTACTCACTCCCAAGAAGAAATGGGAAAAATGAAATTGTAATTATGAGAGAAATGTACGGACTAATTAATGGAGAACAAGGACTTCATACTGCACACAGAACTTCAACTTCTCATAGTGCTTGGGAAAAACTTGTTAGAATTTTGGAAAGTGCAGGCTTTGTCCAGGACAAAGATTTTACGACCTTAAAAGCTAAAGGAGCCGAAAGAGTTCAGTTTATTGAAAGCGGTGGAAGAGTTGAGTTCAGAACTAGAACTACTACCGGTGGACTTGGAGAAGGTTTTGATTATCTTATAATTGATGAAGCTCAAGAATATACAGTAGATCAAGAGTCAGCATTAAAATATGTTGTCACAGACTCCAAAAACCCACAAACACTAATGTGTGGTACTCCGCCTACACTAGTCTCAAGCGGTACAGTGTTTTTATCATTTAGGAATAAAACCCTAGAGGGTGGAAATAAGAATGCAATGTGGGCAGAGTGGAGCGTGAAAGATGAGTCAGATGTTAATGATAGAGATTTGTGGTATCAAACTAATCCATCATTAGGATATCATTTGACAGAAAGAGCTATTGAAGATGAAGTTGGGGACGATGTAATTGACTTCAATATTCAAAGATTAGGGCTTTGGATAAAATATAACCAAAAATCAGCAATATCTGAAAAGGATTGGGAAAGCATTAGAGTTAATAATCTCCCAACACTAAAAGGAAAACTACATGTTGGAATTAAATACGGCAGAGACGGGAAAAATGTAGCTTTAAGTATAGCTGTAAAAACTCTATCAGGAAGAATATTTGTAGAAGCCATAGACTGTCAATCCATTAGGCAAGGTAACGGTTGGATAATTGATTTCTTGAAAAATGCAGACATTGAAAATATAGTTATTGATGGTGCTTCTGGGCAAAAAGTTCTATTAATGGATATGCAAAATCATAGAATAAGAACAAGAACAATTTTACCAAAAGTGGGAGAAGTTATCGAAGCTAACACGCTGTGGGAGCAGGCGATATTTCAAGAAAGCATTTGTCATATGAATCAACCTTCGTTGACCGAAGTTGTAACAAATTGTCAAAAAAGAAATATAGGCTCGCAAGGCGGCTTTGGTTATTCGAGCATTTATGATGATAGAGATATTGCACTTATGGACTCTGCTATTTATGCAGTTTGGTCTTGTGAAGCACTTAAACCAAAAAGAAAACAAAGAATAAGATATTAAATCGCAACCGTAATTGGTTGCTTTTTTAATATATAAATTACCGATACAGACGGGGAATCTGGAAGAAAGGAACAAAACAATGGAAAATTTTAAAGCAATAACAACACAGGAAGAATTTGACAAAATGATAGCTGACAGACTTAAAAGGGAGGCTGACAAATATCAAGAAAAAATATCTAAACTTGAAGAGGAAAATATCACCTTAAAAGATCAGGTCGGCGAAAATGGAACAGCGTTAGAATCTAGCAAAACTGAACTGGAAGAATTGAAGAAAGCAATAGCAGAAAAAGAAAGTAAAATAAGTAGCTACGAATTGGCAAAATTAAAGACAACTATTGCACTAAAAAATGGTATACCTTATGACCTTGCAGACAGGATAACTGGATCTAATGAAGAAGAACTTCTTGAAGACGCTAAAAGGCTTGCTGAATTTGTAAGCAAACCTACAGCTACACCACCTTTAAAATCGACCGAGCCAAAAGGCAGTGCTTATGATTCAAGAGATGCTGCTTTATTGAAAATGACAAAGAATTTAACGAATAAAGGAGAATAATAATATGACTAACACATTAAAAACAGGAGATTTATTTAGCCCAGAACTAGTAACAGAAATGTTTTCAAAAGTAAAAGGACATTCAACACTTGCAAGTCTTTCAGCACAAACGCCAGTGCCTTTTGCTGGAACAGAATTATTTACATTCAATTTAGAAGGTAACGCACAAATCGTTGGCGAAGGAGAAGCCAAAAAAGACGGTAAGGCAGTTATCGAAAGCAAAGTAATTAAACCAGTTAAAATTGTTTACCAAGCAAGAGTTTCAGATGAATTTATGTATTGTGCTGATGAAAAGAAATTAAGATATATGAACCACTTTACAGACGGTTTTGCGATAAAAATAGCACAAGCATTTGATATCGCAGCAATTCATGGATTAGAGCCAAGGTCAATGACTGATGCTTCATTCAAAGCTACTAACTCATTTGACGGAGTAGTTGCCGATAATAAAATAGTTTATGATGCTTCAAAAATTGATGAAAACCTTGAAAGTGCCGTCGATATGATTGTTGTAAATGGCGGGGTAGTAAACGGACTTGCTTTATCGCCATTAGCTAGTTCAGCACTTGGTAAAATTAAGGTAAACAATGTAGTTCAATATCCTGAATTCAAATTTGGCGGAAGACCACAATCTTTTGCTGGAATGAAAGTTGATATAAACGCAAATCTAACTAATGCTGGTGAAACTGGAAAGAAAGACCACGCAATAGTTGGAGATTTTGAAAAAGCGTTTAAATGGGGATATGCTGAAAATATACCAATGGAAGTTATTGAATTTGGGGATCCAGACCAAACTGGTAGAGACTTAAAAGCACATAATGAAGTTTGTTTAAGAGCAGAAGCCTATATTGGTTGGGGAATATTAGAATCTTCAGCTTTTGCAAGAATTGAAGAAGGTGCTGAAGCATAGTGAAATTCATAAACCGTAAAACTGGGGCTATCATTGATTCTGATAGCCTTCTTGGTGGTGCTTGGGAAATCTATGAACCTACAAAAGACACTAAAACCAAGGAGAAAACAGTAAAAAAAGAAGAAGTTAATAGAAAAGAAGAAGAGAAAAAAGAAACTAGTAAAGAGACTGATTTAACAGTAAGGGAAATCAAACAAGAATTAGACGCTTTTGGTGTTGAATACAATAGTAAAGCAACAAAAAGTGAGTTATTAAAAATATTAGAAGATTTCAAAATAAAGGAGTAGCCTATGAGTTTTGCCACAATCGAAGATGTAGAGAACTTATGGCGATTTTTAAC
>CAYSPO010000047.1:0-8055 GCA_964432945.1 uncultured Peptoniphilaceae bacterium | reverse complement strand
TATCAAAGATTGTAGAGGCTTACAAAAATAAAAAGTAGGTGGTAAGTTTGTATATTAATAAGTTATCTGTAAATTTTACTTTAATAATATTTACGATAAGCATTATAATTTTTTCGTATCTCAGAAAAAATATGCAGAGGCTTAACATTAATATTAAGACATTAAAATTTATTTTGACATTAGTATTGTTAAGATTATTTTTGCCATTTGAGTTTTATAATAGTATAGAAATCAAATCTCGGAGGATTTATCCGTTTTTTAGTAAAATTGGTAGGACTAAGTTTTTTAACTCTCAAATAAGCTTTTCGCAGTTAGTAATAACAAGTTGGTTATTAGGCTTTATTTTCTTGTTCATTTTAGATCTATTAAATACATTGAAGTTCAAAAATGAGCTAAAGACTTTAAAAAATGAAATAAGTGAAGATGAATATAATATTTATTTAAATTTAATAGAAAAACTTGAGATTAAAAACCCACCAAGATTAGTAAAAGCAAAATATATAAAATGTCCTTTTACAATTGGTTTTTTTAAATCAGAGATATACATTGAAGATATAAAATATAGTGAAAATGATTTAACTCACATACTTGCACATGAACTTATACATCATAAATCATATGATAATTTCAAAAAGTTTACTTTAATGGTTCTAGGAAGGTTTTTTTGGTGGAACCCATTGGTGCAGTATTTAGTGGATGATATCATTCAGATGCTTGAAATAGAATGTGATAAGAAATTATTAACTTATTTACCAAATAAAGAAGACTACATAGAAGCGATTATAAGTCAAATAAAAAAATCTTTAATGAGATATAGGAAAGAAAAATTAGGTGTAAGTTACTTTGTACCTAATAAAAGCGAAAATATAAGGCAACGACTGTCTCTCATAGCAGAGGAAGTTTGTTCTCAAAAATATAACATCTTACCTATAATGATTTCAACTGGTATTATTATTTCAAGTTATTTGTTTATCTTTATACCTTTTAATTTACCTTCAGGTATTTCGTATGAAGCAAGTTTTATGAAGGTTACAAAAGAAGAAAGAGAATTTTATATACAAGATGAATTCAATATGAAAAGAGATTTTATTGATAAGTACTTCAATAATTATGTTAGATAATATTATATATAATTAATATACGTATAATCAAGCTTACAAATAACACCAATGTATATTCATTTCTAGATAATTCAAGATAATTAATAATGAATAAGCAAGCACCTACCCTGTTATAATATGAGTAGGTGCTTTTGTCTAGCATTTTTGCTAAGATTGACGTATTTAGTCGGATATAATATAATCTATATACTAATAGGAGGGTGAAATATGAAAATTTCAACTAAGGGAAGATATGGAATGCACATGATGTGCTATTTAGCTAATAATCCAGGAGAAAACCCTATTGCTCTTACTACTATGGCTGATGAATTGAATCTTCCTGAAGCGTATTTAGAACAATTAATGAGAAAATTAAAGAAAAATAACTTCGTAGAATCTGTTAGAGGAGCTCATGGGGGATATTTTTTATGTATGCCAGCTTCTGAAATCAAAATCTTAGATTTGTTAGATTGTCTAGAAGATGGAACTGCAACAGCTCTATGTTCAGATAATACAGAATGTAATCATACAGCAGATTGTGCTAATAGATTTTTATGGAGGAAGATAGACTTAGCGATTAATGAGGCCTTAGAAGCCTATACCCTTCAAGACCTATTAAATGAACATAACTTAGAACATGAATTGGCTGGAAAATAATGATTTATTTTGATAATGCAGCTACAACTAAACCATTTGATGAGGTAATAGAACTTATCAATAAAGTGAATAGAAACTTATATGGCAATCCATCTTCTGTTCATTCTCTTGGAGCCAAAGCAAAGGCTGAGCTTGAGAATGCCAGAAATGAGATTGCTTCTTTACTTAATTGTAAAAATGATGAAATTTTCTTTACATCAGGTGCAACTGAATCCATTAATTGGGTAATTAAAGGCCTAGATTTACCTGTAGTTACAAGCAAAATAGATCACAAGGCAAGTCTTAATGCTTGCTCATCAGTAGAAAAATTAGGGAGGCCTGTAAGTTATCTTGAAGTTGATTCTAATGGTTTGTTAGATTTAAAAATGCTTGATGATCTTATAAGAGATGAAAAATATCTTGTTTCCATTATTTATGCTAATAATGAAACAGGTGTAATTCAAGATATATCAAAAATTATAGAGATTTCAAGAAAAAACAAGTCGCTTATTCATTTAGATGCAGTTCAAGCTTTAGGAAAATTGGATATTGATTTATCTAAACTAGACGTTGATTTTATGAGTTTTTCAGGACATAAAATTCATGGCCCTAAAGGAATAGGACTACTTTATAAAAAGAATACTATTAGCTTAAAAAAGTTAATAGATGGAGGAAAGCAAGAAAATAATTATAGGGCTGGCACAGAAAATCTTGCTGGAATAATTGGCTTTTCAAAAGCTATGGAGCTTTCCTTAAGTAACTTAGATAAAAACAAAGAAATTAAGAAACTAAGAGATTATTTAGAAAACTCTTTATTAGAAAGAATTACTGATATTAAAATTAATAGCTTCGATGCTAATAGGTTACCAAATATCTCAAATTTTTCTATAAAAGCTGTTGACTCATCTATGCTATTGATGATGCTTGATTTAAAAGGAATTTGTGTATCTGCAGGTTCTGCTTGCACAGCAGGTGCAATTGAAAAATCACATGTACTTTCATCTATGGGAATTAATCAAGACTACATTAACGGCTCTATAAGAGTTTCTTTAGATTATTTTAACCAAAAAAAAGAGGTTGATATATTTATTAACGAATTAGAAAGAATAGTTGAGAAAATACGAAAATAAAGTAATTGATAATTTTGATATTTAATTGATAAATGATATAATTATAATACATTAAAGTAGGTGAAAATTTATGGGTTTTATAACGATAGAAAATGTTATTAAAGTTGGAATAATGATTTTCATTTTCCTGTCCATTTACTACTTAATAAATATTGGGAACAGATATATAAGCAATGATTCAAAATTAAATGTAACAAAATCTAGAATTCAGAGAGCTTTATTGATTTTATTTTTACTTGCTATTATTTATATTTTATGGACAAATTTTCCAATAATTGGAAAGCTCATGGGTATAATGATTGCTTCTATTATATTTTCATATTTGATAGTTCCTTTAGTTAAATTTTTTGAAGATAAATTAGAAGATAAAGATATATCGAGAGGGTGGGCTATCGCTATTGTTTATTTATTAATAGTAGCTTTCTTTGGTATATTATTAGGAATAGTTTTACCTATTATAGGTAAAGAATTTTCAAAATTTATAAGCTCTTTACCTTCATTATTAAATGGAGCAACTGAGTTTATAAATTCATTTATAGACAATCTTAGTAGAGGTCAAGAAAATGGCTTTTTAAGAGTAATTCAAGATGAATTAGATACAATAGCTAAAACTTTAGTTGGCGGAATTCAAAAATCATTCTTTGAATTTTTATCTGGAATGACTGATAAAATTCCTGGGATTGTGTCTAAGTTTGTAATAATTGCAATTGTTCCAGTTGTATCTTTTTACCTAATATACGATAGAGAAAAATTAGTAAATAGAATAACAAATTGGATTACCAAGTATAGAGGACAGAGATTTTTAGATTTAACAAGTGATTTGAATGCAGCTATGTCTGACTTTATTAGAGGCAGGCTTATTATGGCAGCTTTTGTAGGAGTTGGGACAACTATTGTGATGTTTATACTAGGAATTGAGTTTGCTCTTGTTATAGGGATAATTACTGCAGTTGCAGATATAATTCCCTATATTGGTCCTTTCTTAGGGTTTATTCCAGCGTTTATCTTAGCGTGGATAGATAGTCCTGTTAAAGGGGTTATAATGGCAGTATCTTTTCTACTTTTACAATGGTTAGAAAATAATGTATTAGGACCAAAAATCTTAAGTGATTCAGTAGGACTCCATCCAATAATTATACTTTTCTGTATTTTAATTGGAGCGAGTATTGGTGGAGTTTTAGGTATGATTTTCTTTTTACCAATAGTATTGGCTACTAAGATAATTCTTGAACACTTAGAACCTGAGCTTAAGGTTTTATGGAAGAAAATTGCAAATAAATAATGGAGGATTTATGATTAAAGTTGGAATGAACGAGCTAAGGGCTATATTCTTAGATTTTTTTAGAGAAAAGAATCATACTATTATAGATAGTTTTTCTTTAATACCTCAAGATGACCCTAGCTTACTTTTAATAAATGCGGGTATGGTACCTCTTAAACCTTATTTTACTGGCGATGCAAAAATGCCTGGAAATAGAGCAGCATCATCACAAAGATGTATTAGAACACAAGATCTTGAAAATGTTGGTAAAACTGATAGACATGGTACTTTCTTTGAGATGCTTGGTAACTTTTCCTTTGGAGATTATTTCAAAGAAGAAGCTATTACATGGGCTTGGGAATTTTTCACTGAAAGAATACAAATCAACAAAGATGTTATTTGGGTTACAGTTTACCAAGATGATGATGAAGCTTATAATATTTGGAAAGATAAAATAGGTATTCCGGAAGAAAGAATAGTAAGGTTAGGAAAAGAAGATAATTTCTGGGAATTAGAAGTCGGACCTAGTGGCCCTTGCTCTGAAATTCATATAGATCGTGGAGAAAAGTACGGATGTGGTTGTCCAGATTGCAAACCTGGATGTGACTGTGATAGATATATGGAAGTTTGGAATCTAGTCTTCTCACAATACATCAAAGATGAAGAAGGGAACTATCATGATGTTGAGCATCCAAATATAGATGCAGGAATGGGCCTAGAAAGACTTGCTATGATTGTAGAAGAAGTAGATAATATATTTGAAGTTGATATAGTTAGAAATATTATAAACAAAGTTGAAGAACTATCAGGAATAAAATATAACGAAAATTCAGAAAAAGACATATCTTTTAGAATTATTTCAGATCATGCAAGATCACTTACTTTTTTAGCTATGGATGGTGTTGTGCCTAGTAATGAAGGTAGAGGCTATGTACTTAGAAGACTTATTAGAAGAGCCATAAGACATGGAATTTTATTAGGAATAGAAGGAAACTTCTTAACCAAAGTTTCTCAAGCTGTAATGGATAGTTATGGAGATAGTTATCCTGAACTGGAAGCTAATAAAGAAAGAATTTTTAAAATCATAACAAGTGAAGAAGAACAGTTCGGAAAAACAATTGATGCTGGGCTTGCTAGACTAGAGGATTTAATCGCCTTTCATAAAGAAAAAAATGATAAGGTAATTCCTGGAAATGAAGCTTTTAAATTATATGATACTTTTGGTTTTCCTTTTGATTTAACGAAAGAAATTGCTCATGAAAAAGATATGGATGTTGATGAAGAAGAATTTAATCAAATGATGGAAGAGCAAAAAATTAGATCTAGGGAATCTAGAGAAGTTGATGGAGGTTTTCATAAATCACATTTAGTTGAAACTGAAGCTCCAAAAACTGAATTTACTGGATATAATGACCTAACTGATCAAGCAAAAATTTTAGAAATTTATGTTGATGGTGAAAAAGTAGAAGAAATAAAAGATGGCGAATCAGGAATTTTAATAGTTGATAAAACTCCTTTCTATGGTGAAGGTGGAGGGCAAATTGGAGATGTAGGTGTTGTATCTTCGATAAATGCAAAGGCTAAAGTAGTAAATACACAAAAAAATGCAAATGAAACTTATTTCCACTTTATTGATGTTTCTGAAGGAGTATTTGAAACGGGAGATCCAGTTGTACTTGAAGTTGATGAAGAAATTAGAAGAGCAGTGATGAAAAACCACTCAGCTACACACTTACTAAATCAAGTTTTAAAAGAAGTATTAGGAGATCATATTGACCAAGCAGGTTCTTATGTATCTGATGATAGATTTAGATTTGACTTTACTCACTTTGAAGCTATTAGTGATGAAGACTTAGAATTAATCGAAAGAAAAGTAAATAAATTAATTGCGAAAAACCTCAAGGTTACTAAAACTGAGATGCAGCTTCAAGAAGCTACGAAAATAGGTGCAATTGGTTTATTTGAAGATAAATATAAGGATATTGTAAGAGTTGTATGTATGGGAGATTACTCTATGGAGCTTTGCGGGGGAACTCATATAGACTCAACTAGTGAAATCCAAATGTTTAAAATTCTTTCTGAAACTGGAGTTTCTGCAGGAGTAAGAAGAATTGAAGCTATTTCCGGCTTAAGTGTTTATGATTATTTAATTGGACTTATAGATGAAAGAGAACAAGTTGCTTATAACTTAAATACTAAGTCCAATAATCTTTTAAATCGTAGTCAAAATATTGTTAAAGAATTAAAAGAAAAAGATAAAGAAATAGAAACAATAAAAGCTAATATGAGATCATCTTCTGTTGAAGATGCTATTGAAAACAAGAAGACTATCGGGGATATTAACTATCTAACTTACAAATATGATAATATGGATATGGATACTTTGAGAAAGCTTGCAGACCAATTTAGAGATAAGTTAGGAAAAGCAATAGTTGTATTAGCAAATGTTCAAGAAGATAAATTAACATTTGTTGCTACTGTCTCTAAAGATTTAATTAAAGAAGGTTTCAATGCAGGAAATCTAGTAAGAGCGACTGCTCAAATAACAGGCGGTAATGGTGGTGGAAGGCCAGACTTTGCTACAGCAGGTGGTAAAGATTTAGATAAGGTAGAAATTGCCCTTAAAAATGTTAAAAAGTTGATAGAAGAGGGTATAAAATAATAACGAACAAGAGATAGGAAAGGTGAAGATAAGATGGACGAAAGATTTAATGAGACCATGAAATTTGAAATGCCTAAGGAAAAAGAATCTACTATAGCTGAAATTTTAGACTCTGTATATATTGCACTGGACAAGAAGGGCTATGACCCGAAGAATCAAATTATTGGCTATATCTTATCTGGTGATCCTACCTATATTACTAGCCACGACAATGCTAGAAGTAAAATTAGACAAATTGAAAGAGACGACTTATTAGAAGAAATACTTAGTTATTATCTTGCTAATAAAATAGGAAAGTAATGAAATATAATTATTTAAAAGGTACTGATATAAAAGTTTCACAAATATGCTTTGGCTCCTTAACTATGATTCCCTCTCAAGGGAATCTTAGTGTAAGAGAAGGAGCTGAGCTTATTTCTTATGCTTATGAAAGAGGAATAAATTTTATAGATACGGCAGAACTTTATGATAATTACACATATATTAAGGCAGCTATGGATATAATTGGTAGAGAAAACTACGTAATAGCCACTAAATCTTATGCCTACGATAGGAAAACTGCTGAGGATAGCTTAAATAATGCTTTAAAGGGCTTGAATACAGACTATATAGATTTGTTTTTGCTTCATGAGCAGGAGAGTATTCATACTATCAGAGGCCATATGGAGGCCTTAGATTATTTTAGAGAAAGAAAAGAAGCGGGAGTAATAAGGGCACTGGGGATTTCTACGCATAAAATTGCAGGAGTAAGTGGTTTTAACCAGTATGACTTTTTAGATGTTATTCACCCTATGATAAATTACAAGGGCATTGGAATACTTGATGGAACAAGAGATCAAATGCTGGCGGAAATAAATAAGGCGAGATTACGTGAAAAAGGCGTATATGCAATGAAAATTTTAGCTGGAGGTCATCTGATACCAGACATAGAAGAAGCCTTTCAATTTATTAGGCAAATTGGCGTCGATTCTGTTGCAGTAGGTATGCAGTCTAAAGAAGAAGTTGATTGTAATATAGCTCTTATAGAGACAGGCAAGTATCCTAAAGCTATGCTTGGAAAATTAAGAGATAAGAAAAGAAAACTTTTAGTTGCTGACTACTGTATTGGCTGTGGGAAATGTGTGGATGTATGCAAGCATTCAGGTATAATCCTAATTGATGGTAAAGCTGTGCCAACAGACAAATGTATTTTATGTGGTTATTGTGCTAGATACTGCCCAGACTTCTGTATTAAGGTGGTTTAATGAGAATTTTAGCTTTAGATGT
>CAYSPO010000046.1:0-8094 GCA_964432945.1 uncultured Peptoniphilaceae bacterium | reverse complement strand
CTGCATGCCCACATCTTTTAGTGTGAGTATGTAAGTTAAATTTTTGCACTTTTTTCTTATCCTCCTAATCATTTATTTACATATATTTTAACATATATCTACACATATTTATGAATCAGGATAATATAAATTATCTTTACTAAATAAGCTAGTAAGGATAAACATTTTCAAGGTAATTCAACTCACTTGTTTCTATGTAGACTTCTGACGCATCTATACGTAGTTGTAAATCTAGTAAATCATTTTCATTCATATAGATTTCAGCCGTTTTAAGAATTCGTAACAATTTAGCTTTTGTAATGGCTTCAAGGGCGGACCCATATTTTTTGTTGGTTCTAGTCTTGACTTCAGTAAAAACTAAAATATCTCCATCCATTGCAATAATATCTATTTCTCCTAGTTTGGAAAAATAATTTCTAGCTAATATTATCATGCCCTTATCTTCCATATATTTTGCTGTTATTCTTTCACCAAAATCACCAATTTTCATTTCTGAAAATTTCACCCATCTTTCCTAAGAAACTCATACGGTGAATACTTGTAAATCCTATTTCCTTTATAGCTTCTCTATGAGCTTTAGTGCCATAGCCCATATTTGTTTCAAAGCTGTAGCCTGGATATTTATTTGAATAATTTTCAAATAAAGAGTCTCTATAAACTTTAGCTATAATTGATGCACAGCCTATATTGTAGCTAATATCATCACCTTTAATTAATGCTTCTTGAGGCAAACTTGTCTGGATTACTTCCGCATCAACTAAAACAAGCTCAGGCTTTAATACTTTTTCAACTTCATTTAAGGCAATAGCCATAGCCTTTCTTGTTGCTTGTTTAATATTTATTTCATCAATTATATCATTTGATACTATACCAAAACCATAGGCAAGAGCCTTATCTAAGATAAGCTCATTTAATTCTTCTCTTCTTTTCTTAGATAATTTTTTAGAATCTTTAATACCATCAATTCTATCTTTAGGCATAACAACTGCTGCAGCTACAACTGGTCCTGCCAAACAGCCCCTTCCTACCTCATCTATTCCCGCTATAAATTCGATATCTAAATCATCTTCATATTTCATTTACAGACTCCAAAGTTATTTTACCAAGTTTTCCACTTCTAAATTCATTCATTATTATAGAAGATACTTTTTCATAGTCAATGAGTCCTCCTCTTAATAGACAGCCTCTTGATCTTCCGATATCTTCCATAATTTCTAAGGTCTCTTTATCTTCACTATCTATATTGTATCTGTCTTCTAGTATTGATTTATCAATAGAATTTAATTTTTCTATTAGCTTAAAAGTTAAAGTATCTATATCTAAAATCTCGTCTTTAATTGCACCTGTAAAAGCTAGATTAAGACCTTCATCACCTTCAAACTTAGGCCATAAGACACCTGGAGTATCAAGTAACTCCATTTGATTACCTGTATTTATCCATTGATTTTGCCTTGTAACTCCTGGCTTATTGCCTACTCTTGTCCCTTTCCTATTTGCTAGGGTATTTATTAAAGTGGATTTCCCTACATTCGGAATTCCAACAATCATCATTTTAATTGTTTTATCAATAATCCCTTTAGATTCATCTTTATCGAATTTCTCTTTCAATAATCTATCAGCTGTTTTTCTTAAATTCTTAAGTCCAATTCCATTTACAGCATCTACCAAAAGAACACCATTTTTATTGTTTTCTAATTTTTTCTTCCATTTCATATTTTCTTCTTCATTTGAAATATCTGCTTTATTTAGAATAATTATTCTTGGTTTACCAGAAATTATTTCATCTAAAACTGGGTTTCTACTACTTATTGGAATCCTTGCATCTACAATTTCAATGACAAGATCTACTTTTTTTATTGATATTTTTAAATTATCCAAAGTCTTTTTCATATGACCTGGATACCAATTTATATTCATATAAAACTCCTCTCAGCTATTTAGCTTATTATATCAGATAGGATAAGAATTACCGTATAAATACAAATATATAAAATTGATTTATACTCTTATATCTATAATAAATTATAAAGAATAAAAAAAACATCTATGAAGACTTCCCCATAGATGTTTATAATTAGTAATCTTTTCTTTCTTTAATACGTGCTGACTTACCTTGTCTTTCTCTAAGGTAGTAAAGTTTAGATTTTTTAGTCTTACCTTTTCTCATAACCTTAACATTCTCAACTCTTACAGAATGCATTGGGAAAGTTCTCTCAACACCTACTCCATAAGCGATTCTTCTAACTGTAAAAGTTTGTCTACAGCCGCCGCCTTGTATTTTGATTACAGTTCCTTCAAAAGCTTGAATTCTTTCTCTGTCGCCTTCTTTAATTTTATAATCAACTCTAATTGTATCACCAACTGCAAAGTCAAAGGCTTCATCTCTTAACTGTTCTGCTTCTAATTGTCTAATAATATCCATTGTAAAATCCCTCCTATCTTTCAAGTGTTCATGCCTCTCTTAATGGCAGAGGACCACGCGTTTTACATACCATGACATTATACCAAATAACCTTTAGATTTTCAATCTTTTTATGCTTTCATCATTCTACTAAGATCTTCATAGACATTATGAGTTGAAATAATAAAACCAGTTCCCCTTTCAAAATCTAAATCTTCTCCATATGGCTTAGATATATGAAGGCCAAGTTCTTTAGCAATCAAAATAAAAGGTGCATAATCCCAAGGAGATGCTGATAGATTAATATAAGCTCCAAAAGCTCCCTTAGCCACCCTCGTCCCATCTAAACCACTTGCTCCGACGATTCTTAAGCAGTATGCAGTATTAGCAACACTTGTAAAAAAATCTCTAAAATGAAGCACCCTACTATCTAGTGCTACCATGGCTTCAGACATATTAATATCTTCAGGTTTCGCTAACTTTATTTCATTTACAAAAACACCTTCACCATCAAAAGCAGATATCATTTCATCATTTGTGTAGTCATAAATATAAGAAAAAACAGGTTTATTATTCTCAAAATACGCAATCATAGTACAATAATCTCTATTTTGTTTGACAAAGTTTGATGTACCATCTATTGGATCAATAATCCAAAGATTTTTCGCCTCTAATTCTTCTTCACTTGGAAATTCACTTGCTGATTCTTCTCCTAAAATAAAATGATTAGGGAATTCCTCTTTGATTTTATTTGTAAGATATTCTTCTATTTTCCTATCTACATCAGTAACTAAATCTCTATATGAAGATTTGAAATCAATGTTATAGTCTCTAGTATTTGAAATTATTTGCTTGCAATCATTAAGCCAGCTCTTAATTTTTTTATCTAGCAAAAAGTCCATTTACTTCTCCTTTCTAATCATATAATATTCTCCTGCTTCAGGAAGTTTCATTTTTATGATTTGTTGGGCATGTGGAGCTTCTTCTATTTCTATATCATCTTCGTTATACATTTTATCAACCCTTATTTCATAATGCTTTTTATTAGGGCCAAAAACTTCTAACTTATCTCCTAGAACAATTTTATTTCTTTGTTCAATCGTTGCAATTTGAGTTTCAGAATTATAATTAGTTACAATTCCTACAAAATCATAGTCTCTTTTATAAGAAACAGAATCATAAATTTGTGAAGTTTCATTAGCCTTACCAAAAGCAAAGCCAGTCGTAAAATCTCTATGGCTAGCTTTTCTTATTTCAGCTAATAATTCTTCTACTAATTCTTTATTATATTCTCCATTATAGTAAGCGTCTATAGCCATTCTGTAAGCTCTTACAACTGTAGCTACATAGTATTGACTCTTTACTCTACCTTCGATTTTAAGGCTATCAATACCACTCTCAATTACCTTATCTATATAAGGAAGTAGGCATAGGTCCTTAGAATTCAATATATATGCACCTTGATTATCTTCAGCTATTGGAAAATATTCTCCAGGTCTTTTTTGCTCAACTAAAGCATATTTCCATCTGCAAGCATGGGCACAATCTCCCATATTTGCATCTCGACCAGTCATATAGTTACTAAGTAAGCACCTACCTGAATAAGATATACACATTGCCCCATGCACAAACATTTCTAGCTGCATATCATCAGAGATATGTTTTCTAATTTCCTTAACTTCATCAAGAGAAAGTTCTCTCGCAAGAATTACTCTCCTAAGCCCAAAATCTCCCCAAAAGTTAATAGTATCATAATTTGTAACTGAAGCTTGGGTGGACATATCAATTGGAAGCGATGAAACTTTTCTTATCCTGGTTATCATACCCGGATCTGAAACAATTAATGCATCTACTCCTATTTTATCTAATTCTTTCACATAATCTTCTACACCATTAAGATCTTCATTATGAGGAATAATATTCATAGTGATATATATCTTTACACCATTTTCATGGGCATAATCAGTAGCTTTTTTAATTTCATCCATAGAGAAATTTTTTGAAGCAGTCCTAAGACCAAAACTATCCCCTGCTATATAAACAGCATCAGCTCCATATTTAATTGCTGTTACTAATTTTTCATAATCACCTGCTGGTGCTAGTAGTTCTACTTTTTCCACTTGTATTTCTCCTCTATTGTACTTATTGCAAGCCCATCTCCTACCGGTAAAACAACTGAGCTAATCCCAGGAGAATTAGTCAAGAACTCTAAATACTCCCTCATATTTCTTGTTATAGTTCTTTGTCTTCTTGGAACTAAATCATCATTAGCTATTAAGCCTTTGAATAAAACATTATCTGAGAAGATAATTCCCCCATTATCTATTAATCTCATTGTTTTATCAAAATATTCACTGTAATGACTTTTTCCAGCATCAAACATAATTAAATCATAAGTATCTGATAATTTATCTAAATTCTCATCAATTTCCCCAAATACTATTTCTATTCTATCTTCGAGATTAAATTTTTTTATATTTTCTACTGCATATGAAACAAACTTTTCGCTTCTATCCATAGTAGTTATCTTAATCTCATTGTCTAAAGTAGCCATAACAATTGCTGAGTAGCCTATGGCTGTTCCTAACTCAAGAATTTTTTTAGGCTTGTGAATTTTAATTACATATTTTAGAACTTCTAAAGATTCTCTCTCCATAATTGGCACAGAGTTTTTGTGGGCAAAATCTTCTATTTCTCTTATTTCTTTAGAATGCTCAGGGTATAATTCATTTAAATAATCCTTAATAAAAGGATAGTTAATTTTACTTTCCATCTAGTCCTATTGCTTCCGTTAATATTTCTATAATATCGTTATAAAGAGTTGCAAACCTATTTTCAGCTACTAAAAATGAACTAATTTCTCCATCCATTAAAAGAGTTTTCTGCAATTCTTCTAATTGTTTTACTTTTTCATCATCTAATTCTGTTTCACCAGCATTTGCTATTTGAAAATCGATGAATTTTTTCCTATAGTCGTTAATCATTTCAGCTTTAGTAGGATTTTCCATAACAATTTTATGCCAGTTTTCATATTCCTTAAATTCATCAGACGCCTTTAATATTCTCGCTAAATCGTGTGCTTTATCATGTAAATTCATAATATCTCCTTTCAATAAACAAAGGCTGGATTTTATCCAGCCTAAGATTAAACTTCTATTATTATTGGTAAAATCATTGGGTTTCTGTTAGTTTCATGGAACAAGAAATTCCTAAGATCAGTTCTAATATGGTATTTCAAACTTGACCAATCATATATTTTTTCATCTTTACACCTTTGTAAAGACCTTTCACAAACCCTTTTGCATTCTTCCATAAGTTCTTGGGATTCTTTTACATATACAAACCCTCTAGAAATTAGATTAGGCCCTGCTACTATTTGATTTGTTTCTTTATCGATAGTTATTATAACTACCATTAAACCATGTTCAGATAGATGTTTTCTATCTCTAAGAACTATATTTCCAACATCACCAACACCTTTACCATCAACAAAAACTTCTCCAGCTTGTACTTTTCCAGCTTCATTCATAGAATTTTCATCTAATTCAAGTACGCTACCGTTACTTAAAATAGCAATTCTGTCAGATGGGTGACCTAGTTCTTCAATCATTTTAGCATGGATAATTAAATGTCTTGGTTCTCCATGTCCAGGAATAAAGAACTTTGGTTTAGTTAATAAATACATCAGTTTTAATTCTTCCCTATGTCCATGCCCTGAAACATGAACGTCAGCTATTGCTGAATAAAGAACATTAACACCTATTTGCATTAAGTTATTTAGAACTTGTGAAACGGTTTTTTCATTTCCTGGAATTGGGCTTGCAGAAATTAATACTGTATCATCTGGAATTAATTTTATCTGCCTGTGATCTCCCTTAGCCATTCTAGATAAGGCTGCCATAGGCTCACCTTGACTACCAGTTGTAAGAATAACTATTTTATTTCCTGGAAAATTATTAGCTTCATTTATATCAATAATAGTGCCCTTTTTAGCATGTAGATAGCCAAGATCTATTGCAACTTCTACATTGTTTACCATAGATCTTCCTGAGACTACAACTTTTCTTCCATACTCTTCAGCAGTATCGATTACTTGCTGAACCCTATGAAGATTTGATGCAAAAGTAGCAACAATTATTCTAGATTTTGCTTTCAAGA
Organism: uncultured Peptoniphilaceae bacterium; assembly: GCA_964432945.1. GTDB lineage: Bacteria > Bacillota > Clostridia > Tissierellales > Peptoniphilaceae > CAYSPO01. Next base: position 1,535 of record CAYSPO010000046.1, on the reverse strand, counting down.
ACACATCATGTAGAGTATCTCCAACTGTTGATTCACTCTTACAAAAACCTGGTCTTTCAACATTCGTAGAATCTGAAAATAAAGCTAATACTCCTTCATTTCCTAATTCTGCAAATCTGCCTATATCCATTCTTTGTCCGTCAATTGGATTGGTATCTATCTTATAATCCCCAGTGAATATTACCTTTCCTACTGGAGTTTCAATAGCGATAGAACAAGCATCAGGTATAGAGTGTGTTACTCTAATAAATTCTGCTTTAAAACAACCTAATTGTACTGTTTCTCTAGGCTTAACTTCTCTCAAAGATTTTGTAGATAGGTTGTGTTCTTTAAATTTATTTTTTAATAAACCTAAAGTTAATTTTGTTCCATAAACTGGAATTAATTTTTCTTTTAATAGATATGGTACTGCTCCATAATGGTCCTCGTGACCATGAGTAATAACCATACCCCTAATCTTATGCTCATTCTTCTTTAAGTAGTCTACATCCGGTAAAACTATATCTATACCCAGCATATCGTCCTCTGGGAAACTAATACCACAATCCACGATCATAATATCGTTTTTGTATTCTAATACAGTGATATTTTTACCAATACCGTCTAAACCACCTAAAGGAATAATTTTTAATTTTCCTTTTTTCTTCGTCACAAACTTCTCCTTATATTATACTTTTTTATTACATTCTTTACATAATCCGTAAAAATTCAAATCATGATTTTCTATTTTAAATTCATGTGTTTCGCCTATTTTATCTTCGACTTCATTTAACAAATCAATTTTTACTTCTTCAACACTTCCACAATTCTTACAAATCAAATGGTGGTGGTGATGTCCCGCTAATTCATCGACTAACTCATATCTTGTACCACTATCATCAATATCAAGCTTTTGAACAATTCCAAGGCCATCAAATAATAGCAAAGTTCTATAAACCGTTGCTATACCTATATCTTCACCAGAATCTTTTAATTTTTGATGAATTTGTTCTGTTGTCATATGATCATCCTTATAACTAGCCAAACATTCGAAAACAAGCATCCTCTGATCTGTTAGTTTGAACCCAGCTTCCTTCATCAGCTCCTTAGCCATTTGATAATCCACTTAATCACCTCAACTGTCTTGTTCTTCTTTTAACTCTTCATAAACCTCAATAAGTTCATCAAGTTCATCATCTTCAACACCAACGAAGTAAACCTCTTCGCCGTCTTCTGAAACTTCAATCCTTAATATATATAATAAGTCTTCATCATCTAAGGTTGAAAATACAGCATAATCATCATCATCTAAACCAAAGGTATCTATTAATTCAACCTCTATAACTTGGCCTTTCTCATCTATTAGTTCTATATTATCCATTATTTCTCCAATCTAAATACGTCTGCAATATATATGTTGCAGCTATCTTGTCTACATATTTTTTTCTGTTTTCTCGTCTAACTTTGGAATCCATAAGCACAGCATTTGCAGAAACTGTTGAGAGTCTTTCATCTTGATAAACTACTTCTAAACCAGATTTATCTCTTAGTCTATT
>CAYSPO010000045.1:0-8630 GCA_964432945.1 uncultured Peptoniphilaceae bacterium | reverse complement strand
AAGGCTGTAGTTGAAATTTGCGAAAGCGAAGAAAGTAACTATGCTCCAATTTATGATAGCGAACTTTCAATCAAAGAAAAGATTGAAAAAATTGCAAAAGAAATTTACAGAGCTGACTCTGTAGAATATAGTGTACAAGCACTTCAAAAGATTAAAGAAATTGAAGATCTTGGACAAGATAAAATGCCAGTATGTATGGCTAAAACTCAATACTCATTCTCTGATGACCCAAATAAAAAGGGTGCTCCAACAGAATTTGATATCCACATTAGTGATTTGAGATTAAGTGCTGGTGCTGGATTTATCGTAGTATTAACTGGCGATATTATGACAATGCCAGGTCTTTCTAAACAACCAGCAGCGTTAAAAATGGATGTTAAAGAAAACGGAGAAATTGTCGGATTATTCTAAGTAAAGAGGTGAGAGGGTGTCAACTGAATCAAGAGGAAAATATCAGTCTAAAGATTTAGATGAACTTTTCGAAGCTGTTTTGATGCTAGAAGATATAGAAGACTGTTATAAATTCTTTGTAGATGTTTGTACAGTAAGAGAACTAAAATCTATAAGTCAAAGGCTTCAGGTTTCCAAATTGTTAAAAATCAGAAAAACTTACAATGATATTGAAGATGAAACAGGAGCTTCAACTGCAACTATTAGTAGAGTAAACAGAGCTTTACTATATGGTGAAGGTGGATATGATTTAGTTCTTGAAGAACTTATTGCAAAAAATCTAGCTGAAAAAGATAACGAATAATTTTAATGAAATTAAAAGAAGTTGTTATCTTAGCAGGTGGTAAGAGCAGTAGAATGAAGTTTGATAAACAAAAAATTATTATTAATGGCGAATATTTGATTTATAAAAATATTAAAAAGTTAGAAGAACTTTTCGATGAAATAACCATAGTTACTAATACGCCTGATTTATATGATGATTTGAATGTAAAAATTATTAAGGATATCTATCCTGGAAATGGACCAATTTCTGGTATCCACTCTGCTCTTAGCACTTCAAAGAATGAGTTTTTATATGTACTAGCTGTTGACATGCCGAATATAAACTATGATTATATCAAGTATGTTGATAGTATGTATGATGAAAATATGGATGGTTTAGTTTACTATAACGGTAAATTTATTGAACCTATGCATGCAATCTATAACGTACGTCTTATAGACAAAATCGAAAAGTTAATAAAAAATAAAGATTATAGGATTAGATCCCTAGTTAATACTTCTAATTTTATTAAAATAACTAGGGACAATCTATTTGAGATTAATGTAAAAGATGATATCTTTACTAATCTAAATACACAAGAAGAACTTTTAGCTTATAAAGAAAAATAAAAAGCAAGCCAAAACCTTCGGGTTGGCTTACTTTTTATTTGTAGATATAGACCATATTTTATTAATTTAGCTAATATTTCTATCTAATTTTGTGAACTAATCTTATATAATTACTTAATAAAAAGGGTGAATCTTTGAGATTCACCTTTTTTTATTAAATATTTTTGTTATGTTTAACTTAATATAAATCTATACATTAAATCTAAATAGAACAACATCTCCATCTTTCATAACATAGTCTTTTCCTTCTTGTCTAACAGCTCCGTGTTCTTTAGCATCTACCATGCTAGAGTATTTCATTAATTCAGTATAATTAATGGTTTCTGCTCTAATAAAACCTCTTTCAATATCAGAGTGGATTTTACCTGCGGCCTGAGGTGCCTTAGTGCCTTTTTTAATGGTCCAAGCACGAGTTTCAACCTCTCCGGTGGTCAAATAAGAAATCAGTCCTAAAAGCGAATAAGAAGCCTTAATCAACTTATCTAAGCCAGATTCTTTTAAGCCAAGAGCCTCTAACATTTCTTCTTTATCTTCATCGTCAAGCATAGATAGTTCATTTTCGATAGCTGCACTTATCACAACTACATCAGCTTCCTCAGTAGAAGCATATTCTTTTATAGCGTCTACATGTTTTTTAGCTTCACCTTCTGCTTCTGGATCGTCTTCGGAAACATTTGCTACATAAATAATTGGTTTAACGCTAAGTAAACTATAGTTTTTGATAAGATTATTTTCTTCATCATTAAGATCTAAAGTTCTAATAGATTTACCTTCTTCAAGAACATCTTGAATTCTTGTCATTAAGTCAAGTTCAACTTGGAGATTTTTATTTCCTTTGATATCTTTTTGAAGTCTTTGTATTCTTTTTTCTACAAGTTCTAAATCAGACAATATAAGTTCTAAATTTATGGTTTCTATATCTCTAATAGGATCTATATTTCCATCAACATGGATAATATTATCATCATCAAAACATCTTACAACTTCCACTATGGCATCTACTTCTCTAATATTTGCTAAAAATTTATTTCCTAAACCTTCACCTTCACTAGCACCTTTAACTAAACCAGCAATATCATAAAACTCTATACTAGCTGGAATAATTTTCTTAGATTTACTTAAATCACTTAAATCTTTTAATCTCTCATCAGGTACATCTACTACACCTATATTTGGGTCAATAGTGGTGAAAGGGTAATTAGCTGATTCAGCTCCTGCTTTTGTTATAGCATTAAAAAGCGTACTTTTTCCAACATTTGGAAGACCAACAATTCCTAATTTCATCATTTCATCCTTTCAAATTTACTATTAATAATTATAGTAGTTAGTTGATAAATAGGCAAATAAAATCCCCCAACTAGCGGGGGATATAAGTATATTTTATTTAACGGCAGCCTGAGCAAAAAGTACAGCCAGTTTTTGTTGCTGCTAGTCCACCAAGGGCTGTTTCTCTTAAAGTTGCTGGTAGGGCATTTCCTACTTCGAATAATGCATCTACGACTTCATCAAAAGGTACAATAGATTCAATACCTGCAAGAGCTAGGTCTGCTGAGATAATAGCATTAGATACTCCTGATGCATTTCTTAAAGCACAAGGGAATTCTACTAAACCTCCAATAGGATCACAAACAAGTCCAAGAACGTGTATAATTGCAAATGAAGCAGCATGAAGAGCTTCATCTACGCTGCCACCCATTAATTCTACAAGAGCTGCTGCAGCCATAGCAGATGCAGCTCCAGTTTCAGCTTGACAACCACCTTCAGCTCCAGAAATCGTAGCGTTCATAGCTACGATTCCTCCAATTGCAGCTGCTGTAACCATAGAATTAATTATTTCTTCATCATTAAAATCATATTTATTTTGCATACTTGTTAAAGCAGCAGGTAAAATCCCAGAAGCACCAGCAGTAGGAGTTGCAACAATTTTACCCATTGCTCCATTCACTTCTAGTACTGATATTGCTCTAGCCATTGCTTCAAGTGCAAAACTATCGCTTATTCCTTTTCCGCTTTTCATATAATCTTGAAGTTTTTTAGCATTTCCTCCAGTTATCCCTGACATTGTTATAACCGTTTCATTTATAGCTTTGCTTGATGCATCTTTCATAACATCGTACATTTTATGGTAAGATTCTCGAATAGTTTCTCTAGAAAGATTATTTTCTTTTTCTTCATGTCTTAATGTTGCTTCACAGATTGTAATATTTTCTTCTATACAAACTTCTAATAATTTATGAGCTGAATTATACATTATCTATCTCCTAAAAGTGTTCTATTCCGATACAGTAACTAACTGTATTCATCTCATTGATTTCGTCTATAATTTTTTGATTAAACGGTGTATCAAGTTCCATAACTAGTCTAGCAGTATTTTCTTTTCTTTCTACTTTTAAGTTACCAACTGAAATTTTATTATTTCTTAAAACTAAAAGTATATCAACAATTATTCCTAGCCTATCTTCATATACTGCAACTATGGTAGGTTTATCTCCAGTAACTTCTGCTTCTAAACCGTTAATGTTTATTATTTTAATTTTTCCTCCACCGATTGAAGAACCAATAATATAAAAATCTTCTTCATCATTATGCAGCACAACCTTAATTGTGTTTGGGTGAACAAAGCCTAAATCTTGATTTATAAAAGAGTAGGATATACCTTTTTCATTTGCTATGGTTAAAGAGTTTACTAAATTATCATCATCTGGCTCAAACCCTAAAATACCACCTACTAAAGCTCTATCGCTCCCATGACCTTCTAAGGTTGTTTGAAAACTTCCATGAAGATAGAAGGTTACAGAAGAGAACTTTTTACCATATATATCCCTTGCTGCTTTGCCAATTCGGGCAGCACCAGCTGTATGAGAGCTAGAAGGTCCAACCATTATTGGCCCAATTACATCAAATAAATTATATTTTTTCACAATTACCTCCTAGGATTATTCTACGTCGATTTAACACATTATATCATAGAAGAAACCTGTAAACCATATGATTAAAAAATTCGAACCTTATAATACTTCAATAGAATGGTCTTATGTATTTTCAAAAAAATTGAAATATGGTAGTATATAGTTTAGAGGTGAGAATATGGACATTATTTTTAAATTCTTTGAAAACGTGTTAACAACTAAGGTTTTTGGAGACTTTCAAGTATATGAATTGTTATCAACTATTTTCAAATATATATTTGTATTTATAATATTTTATTTTATATATAACATTATAAAGATGATTTATTTAGATATATCTGTAGCTGAAAATATAGTGGTAGAATCTGATACTTACTTAAAGCTTATAAATAGAAAAGAAGAATTTTCATTTAAGGTTTCTGAACAATATTATCTTTCTAATAGCACAACTATTGGTAGAGATGACTCAAATGATATTGTAATAAAAGATAGATTTATTTCAAAAAATCACGCACAAATAATAAAAGATGAAAACTTATATTTTTTAGAAGATTTAGATTCAGCAAATGGCACCTACCTAAATGGGCAGCTAATTAGTGATGCAATTGAGTTAAAAGATAAAGACATTATAGATATAGGCCAGGTTGAGTTTTTATTTGTAGATGGTGGATATAATGAATAATTTGCATAGCCCTTATAGGAAATTTACTTCGCTAAAGGATTTAAGGAGAATTATACTAATTTTTCAACTTTTAGCTTTGCTAATAATTCTTTTTTTGCACCCAGAAGTAAGTGTAGCTAGCAGACTTATTTTTTCTATTTGTATTACTGCTGGTACATATTTTGCGAGTCTTTTAGCTAACAAAATAACTAACGGTGATAAATATATAATTTTAATAGCTTTATTTTTATTTTCTATAGGTTCAATAATGATATACAGGCTTGAGCCAGATCTAGCCATAAAACAATCAGTTTGGCTTATTGTTGGATTAGTAGCATACTTTGTTACTTATTTTTTATTAAAGAAAATAAATGGTTGGGAAAACTGGGGAACATTTTATTTTATCCTTATCATGGCATTGTTTGTATTAACTATTGGTTTTGGTACTATTCAAGGTGGAGCGAAAAATTGGATATACATAGGACCAATATCTATTCAGCCTACAGAATTTATTAAAATTATTCTTGTTTTTTTACTTGCATATTACTATACACATGAAGAAAAATATAATAGCTTGGAAATTAAAAATATAGTAGTAGGACCATATCTAATGATGGGAATTATGTACTTATTTATAGCTATGTTATTCCTTCAAGCAGAACTTGGTACTGCTTTAATTTTTTATGGTTTATTTATTTTTATTCAGTATATTTATGAAAAAGATAAAAAGCAACTTATAATTAATTTAGTTTTGGCAATTTTCGGAGCAGTTTTAGCTTATGTATTATTCGACCATATTAAAATTAGAGTCCATACATGGATTGATCCTTGGTCTGATATTAATAATACAGGATACCAAATAACTCAATCTCTTTTTGCAATAGCAAGTGGAGGTTTCTTTGGTACTGGTCTTGGTATGGGGCAGCCTGAACTTATTCCTCTTTCTTTTACAGACTTTATATTTTCAGCTATATGTGAAGAAATGGGAGTTTTTGCAGGAATAGGCTTAATAATGCTTGTACTATTACTTGTTTATAGAGGAGTTAAAATTTCAATAAGCCAAAAAAATAAGTTCTTTTCAATTGTTGCCTTAGGTATATCAATTACTTTTGCTCTTCAAGCATTTATTATCTTTGCAGGAGTTATGAAAGTTATACCTTTAACTGGGATTACAATTCCATTTGTCACCTATGGGGGAAGTTCTATACTAGCAAGTTTCATTTCTCTTGCAGTCCTCCAATATACTTCTGAAGATATAGGAGAATAATTATGGAAGAAAATAAAAGAATAAAAAGAATTTTATTTGTAATAGTTGCTATGTATGTTTTTCTTCTACTTTTTTTAGCATATTTTCAAGTATCAAAATCTGAGGAAATAGCTTCAAATAGCTATAATCCTAGAAAATGGGTAGATGAAAGTAAATTTAAAAGAGGATCCATTAAAGATAGAAATGGAGAAACTCTAGCAGAATCTATTATAGGTTATGGAGATGAATATACTAGAACTTACAATTATGGTAGTTTATTTAGTCATATAACAGGATATTCTTCTTTAGATTATGGTAAAACAGGACTTGAACAAAGTTATAACTCTATTTTGCTTAATATAAAAGAGGAAACACCGATAGATCAAATTATTAATAAAGTCGTTGAAGATAAACAAGGAAATAATGTTGTTACAACACTAGATGTTGGCTTACAAAGTAAGGCTAACGAGCTTTTACAAGGGCATAAAGGTTCAATAATAGTAATGAATCCAGAAACTGGAGCAGTGTACGCCATGATTTCTTCTCCAACTTATGATCCTAACAATCTAAATCAAGATTGGAATAATTTAATAAATGACCCTGATAGTGCTTTATTAAATAGATCAACCCAAGGACTATACACACCAGGATCTATAATTAAAGTTATTACAGCTGTTGCAATTATGGAATCAGGTATAGACCTTAATTATAACGATACAGGTAGTATAGTGGTAGATGGTTATACAATTAATAACTTTGAAAATGCTGGTCATGGAGAGATAAATATGCAGTGGGCCCTAGTTCATAGTTCTAATACTTATTTTGTGGATAAGGCTTTAGAAATTGGTCCCGAAGCAATGGAAAATGTATTTAGAAAATTTATGTTTGGAAGTCCCATAGAATTTGATCTTCCTACTGAAATGTCAACAGCTCCTTTTAAGGCCGGAATGGATAATAATGCTTTTGCAGCTGCAAGTTATGGTCAAGGAACTACCCTTGTTAGCCCACTTCAAATGGCTATGATGATATCAGCTGTAGCTAACGATGGTAAAATGGTAGAACCTAAGCTTGTTGATAGAATAGAAGAAGTTGATAAAGGCGAAATAAGCTTAGTAAATGAAAGACCAAAAATAATCAGCGAAGTTACAAGCCCTGAAATCGCCAGAGAACTTCAAGGATATCTTGGGGCAGTTGTAGATAATTATGCGAGTGCAAGTACCTATAATATAAGTTCAGGTGGTAAAACTGGTACAGCAGAAACTGCATCTGGGCTTAATCATGCTTGGTATGTTGGTTTTGCACCATTAGATAAACCTAAATTTGCTGTTTGTGTAGTTTTAGAAGAAGATGGTACCTTAGGTGGGACTACTGCTGCTCCAATAGGAGCTAAAATGCTTGATGAAGCTACATTATTAATTAAATAAAAAAACCCCTAAATTAATTATAATTTAGGGGTTTTTTTGAAATAATCTTACAAGAATTTATCTTTTAAGTTTTTCCAATAATAGTCAGGATTAAATACAAGTTTATTTATATATACTTCAGGCATAGAAAATTCGATATTATCTATTTTTTCTTCTATTTTATAGCCATCAACTATTAATTGGCAATTTTCACTTGCAGACATGGTAAGCGTTTCTTTATTAGATAAAACAATTGAGTTCAAAAGACTTCTATGAGCTTTTGTATTTATAGGAGCTATTGGCGATAATTGATAACCATATAACTCTTGGTATAATATAGATCCTCCAACAGAAAAGTTATAAGCAGTTGAACCAGCTGGGGTAGAGACTATAAGACCATCTCCTGCAAAATTTTCTAAATGGTTACCATCAATATCTACTATTATTTTACTTATCGAATGATTTTTACTAGACACTACAAAATCATTAATCGCATAAAATTCTCTAGAATTTGCCTTTGCCTTTATTAAATATAATTTAGAAATTGTATAGTGATCATTTTTTAATTTTACTAAAAATCTATCTATTTCATGAGAATGAATTTCTTGAAAAAAACCTAGTGTTCCTGCATTTATTCCAATAAAAGGAATACTGGAAAAGTTAGTTTCATGACAAGCTCTTATAAAAGATCCATCTCCGCCAATACAAACATTCGTAAAAGCATCTTCTGAAAATTTAGAATTTATCTTAAAACCATGATACAAAGCTTTTTCTACTAAAGCTTTATAAACGTTGTATGATTTTTCATTGTTATTATAAAAAACATTTAATGATTTCATAACTCCTCCTAAAATTATTATAGCACGAAAACCTTATAAAAAAATGGTCTTTAATATGTATTATATTTACTTAAATAAATCATTATTATATTATTAAAAAGATTTTCAAAATTTAAGGTTTTTGCAAATGTTTTCAACAATGTTGATTAAAATATTAAATTTGGGTATAATACTAGTATTCCTAGAAGTTGTTAATCTTTTAATATTAAACCTACAAATTTTATAAGG
>CAYSPO010000044.1:0-9257 GCA_964432945.1 uncultured Peptoniphilaceae bacterium | reverse complement strand
AGACTCTATTCTTTGTAATTAGATTATAACAAATATACATTAATAATAAAAATCAAAAGCTTAAATCATAGGTACTTTTGTCTATTTTGATCAAGTCGTTGTATAGAACAGACAAAGCAAAACCACTATAAATAGCAGTTTTGCTTTTGTTTTAGGTATGATCTATTATATTTTGTTCAATAACAACAAATTACTCTGTAACCACAATTGGGTTAGGAGTTCCATCTAAAATTATCTCTTTTGCACTAATATCTTTACTTTGAAGATCTGAAATTACTTTTTCAATAAGTGCTATTTTGTAATCTGTTTCTTTTAGTTCTCCAAACTCCACAATTGTACCAGGTTTCAATTTTATAATAACTTTATCAGTTTCTGTTATGAAATCTACTTCTGTTGTAATTTTTCTAAGTACATGGTTTATTAAATCTGATAAAAACACCATTTCCCTATCTAGCGAGGAAACATCGCTTCCAATAGATAATACATCATAACTTGCATTAGATATTTTAATTAGTGAATCTTTTTCTTCTTCACTCAATTCCTCTACATGCTCTTCAACTTTTAAATTAGCTCCTACAAGAAGATATCCATTATCTACTTGGATATATCCAATATACTCATCTTCAACTATATCAATTTTGATTGTGTCAGGCATAACTTTCTTTACTTCAACTGACTCGATACTTCCCATAGATTCTATATTCTTTCTAACTTCATCAGTTTTTACAGAAAATATACTTGTATCTTTTACAGAATCTAATTGTGAAATTATTTCTTCATCAGTATTAATTATATTACCATTTATTTCAAAGTTATCCACCTTAAAATATGGATGCTTTAACCCTAAGCTAACTGCAATTATCGCTAAACCTACTGCTAAAATCAAGAAGGTTACAAGTATCCATAAAAGTGAAGTTGGAAAGTTTCTTTTCTTAACCTTATTTTGTTTCATTAAATCCTCCTTGAATTAATTTTTCTATTTCATCTACTATATCAGATTTAGCATTGGGATTAGCTAATTTTTTTGCATTTTCACCCATAAGTTTTAGGGAATTTTCATTGTTTAATATATTTAATATTTTTTCATAAAGAATATCTGAATTTAATTCAGCTTCTAATATCATATCACTTGCGCCATTTTCTTGATATAGTCTTGCATTAAACTCTTGGTGATTTTCAGCTGTATATGCTTTAGGAATTAAAATGCTTGCTAACCCTAGAGTAGATATCTCAGCTAGTGTGATGGCTCCTGAACTTGTTATAACTAAATCACAAATACCATAAGCAGATGCAATATCATAAAGGTAAGGATTAATTGAAATATTATCTAAGTCTTTCTTTTCGCCTAAATCTTGTATGAAACTATCATAATTATCTTGACCTGTAGCATGGATAATTTGGAAAGGTAGATTATCTTTTTCTTTTATCATCTGAGCTAAGGTTTTATTAATTTCTTCAGAGCCATTACTTCCACCAAAGAAAAAAACAATTGGAAGATCTTTAGAAAGACCATATTTTTTATACATCTCATCGGTAACTTCAACTTTATCGAAACTTTCTCTAATTGGATTACCAGTTACTACTGCTCTTTCAGGTTTATCAAAATATCTTATTGATGCTTCATAAGTTACGCAGACTCTATCAACTAACTTTGAAAGAAGTCTGTTGGTAATACCAGGCAAACTATTTTGTTCATGAATTAATGTTTTTTTCTTTTTTAAAGCTCCAGCTAAAAGAATTGGCCCACTAACAAAACCGCCTGTCCCAATCATACAATCAGGCTTAAATTCCCTAACTATTTTTAAAGATTGATTAAATCCAACTGTCATTTCATATAGCCCTTTGAAAAACTTTGTATTTATTTTTCTTGGCATTCCCATAACTCTTATACCTTTGAAATTAAGCCCTCTTTCTTTAGCTATTCTTTCTTCCATAGAGTCGGGATTTCCTATGTAAAGGATATCTGCATCTTTATCCCTTGCTTGTATTTCTTCTAAAATAGCAATGGCTGGATAAATATGTCCACCTGTGCCTCCACCTGATATTATATACTTCATATATTTCACCTATTTTTCCTAGATATATTAATTAAAATTCCTACCATCGCTAAATTAATTACAAGAGAAGTTCCACCATAGCTTATAAATGGTAAAACTAAACCAGTTGGAGGTAATGCACCTAGCGAAACCCCCATATTTATAAAAGCTTGCAAACCTATCATTAATGTTACTCCAACTCCAAGAAGTTGACCAAAGTCATCTTTGGCTCTTGACGAAATTGAAAACCCTAATTTAATGAATATTAAAAAAGCGATTATAACAAACAAACAGCCAATAAGTCCTAATTCTTCAGCAATTATAGCGAAAATAAAATCATTGTGCGCTTCTGAAAGATATAAATGTTTTTGATGGCTTCTTCCCAATCCAAGTCCTAAAAAACCTCCTGAACTAACTGCAAATAACGCTTGAGATAATTGCCATCCAGATCCTAGGTAATCATCTAAAGGATTAAAAACTGCGTGAATCCTTTGCCTCCTATATTCATTAGCTGGACCTGATAAAAATAAATAACCTGATAAAAATACAGATGGTATTATAGCAATAAGGTAGCTTAGCTTCATACCACTCACAAAATACATTCCACCCATAACAGCTATAATTAAAACAACTGTAGATAAGTTAGGCTGTAGATATATAGGAAGAATAGTTACTACTATTAATCCCATAACTGGTATAAAGTCTTTTAATACAGGCAAATTCTTTTTTCTTGCACTTAAATAGGAGGCCATAATTATAATTGCAGCAATTTTATGAATATCAGAAGGCATAAAGCTTATTCCTAATTTTAACCATCTTCTTGCAAAAGTGCCGTAATTATTTCCTAATGGAGTAAAAAGTAAAAGACATAAAATATAAGATACTATGTATATCGGAACAGACAGCTTTTTATATATAGTATATGGTAAAAACGAAGTGACTGTCATAACCACAATAGCTATTACTGCAGCTATTATCTGTTTTTTCGCAAAAAATTCTGGCTCATTTCCTAAATCAACAGCATAAGGCCAGCTTGCTGAATATACCATTATAATTCCAAAGACCAAGACTACCAATACAAGTAGAATAAGTCTATTTTCTTTGGACTTTAACATCTTAACACTCCAATTCATTTACAAGATTTTTATAATCTCTTCCTCTTTGCTCAAAATTATCGTACATTCCCCAGCTAGCGCAAGCAGGTGAAAGTAAAACAATATCAGATTTTTCAGCAAGTTCATATGATTTACTAACAGCATCTTTCATAGTTTCGACAATGTAACATTCTATACCTACATTTTCAGCTTGCTCTTTTAGTAAATCTTTTGTTTGACCTAGTAAAACAAAGGACTTCACCCTAGATTTTGCAACATTCATTAATTCAGTAAAATCCACCTTCTTATCATACCCTCCTGCAATAACTATTAGAGGACATTCAAAGGCTTCCAAGGCTTTTATAGTGGAATCTACATTAGTTCCTTTTGAATCATTATAATACTTGACTTTATTTAATTCTCTTACAAACTCAATTCTATGCTCAACACCTAAAAAATTCTTAATTGTATTTTCAATTATTTCTTTATCAATTCCAAACTCACTTGTTATCGCAACCGCTGCTAAAATATTCTCTAGATTATGAGCTCCTGGCAACTTTATGCTTTCTAGAGCTAGAATTGTGCCATTAGGACCACAAATTTCATCGTTATTTATATAATAATCAGCAGAGTTAGATTTAGAGAATAGAACATATTCCTTTGAAGATATTTTCTCTGGTAGCTGAGTATCCTTATTAACTATAAAGATATCTGAATCTAACATATTTTCAAAAATTTTACATTTTGCTGCAAAGTAATTTTCTATACTTCCATGCCAGTCTAAATGATCTGGGGAAAAATTCAAAAAAGCACCTATGTTAGGGCGAAAAGTAGAAGTATCTTCTAGTTGAAAACTAGATACCTCAATTAAATAAACATCTTCTTCACTACCTTTAGCGAATGCTTGTAAAATACCACTACCTATATTTCCTATAACATGAACAGTCTTACCTGCATTTTTGATGATTTCTCCTACAAGACTTGTTGTAGTAGTTTTGCCATTAGTTCCTGTAATTGCAATTATTTTTCTATTAGGAAATAGCCTATATGCAAGCTCAAGATCAGACATTAAATCATAAGAATTTTCTTTACATGCTTTCACATATTTATTTTCAGGCTTAATTCCTGGACTTTTGACCACAAAAACAGGATCAATATCTTTTAATTGATCTATTGAACTAATAGCTTTTATTTTTAAATTTAAATTTTTAGCTTTAATTTCTTCTATATTATCATCTTGTACATAGATATTATATTTATCTTTAAGGGCTTGGTAAGCAGAATATCCACTTATACCAAATCCAAGAATAACTATATTTTCCATAATTTACCTCTAAATTAATATACTGATTAAGACAGCTATTACAGTTACAATAGTAAAGTTAGTAACTATCTTTTGTTCATTAAAACCCTTAAGTTCGAAGTGATGATGAATAGGTGTCATCAAAAATACTCTTTTCTTATTTCTTGTCTTATAGCTAATTACTTGTATAATTACTGATCCTGCTTCTATTACATATATTATTCCGAAAATTGGTAAATAAAGGGTATAACCTGTTAAAATACTTAGAATTCCGACTGCACCACCTATAGTCATAGAACCAGTGTCTCCCATAAATACAGATGCTTTATTAGTATTATAAGCTAAAAACCCCAAAAGACTGCCTAACATAATAACAGAAAACTCATTAAGTAAAGTAGTTTGTTGGCTTACAAATCCTAAGAAAACAAAAACTGGAAGAGATACAGAAGAAACTAAACCATCTAATCCATCAGTTAGATTAACTGCATTAGCAGATGCTACTAAAACTAAAGGATATAAGAAATAAGATATTAACTCTAACTTAACTTCTTTTCCAACAAAAGGTATCTTATATATAGCAAAATTTGCAGGTAACAGAGTTTTAATTAGATAAGTTACAATAATACTTAAAATAATCTGAAGAGCCATTTTTTGCTTAGGAGTTAATCCTTCTGCTCTTTTCATAATAAGCATTAAAAAGTCATCTATAAATCCAATTATCCCAAAACCAAAGCATGCTACTAATGTAACAATCATTTCTTTAGAAAATAATTTAAAAACAAGTACTCCTATTACCAAGGTAAGAAAAATTATTATTCCACCCATAGTAGGTGTTCCCTGCTTTTTCAAATGACTTTCTGGTCCATATTCACTCACATTTTGTCCAATAGATTGTCTGTTAAGTATAGGTATTATTATTTTACCTAGTACCAAGGCAACAATTAGGGAAAATAACAATTCCCTAGCTAAATAATTTATATTCATAAAAAAACCTCCAAGAAATATTATAGCACTTATTCCGCGATTATATCTATAGTGCTTCCCTCTGGTGCATATTCTCCTCCCATAGGTTCTTGGAGAATTATTATTGAATCTTCATTGTAATTGTCACTGGAAATGTTAGCCACAAAACCATATTCATTCAAAACAATAACTCCTACTCCTATAGAGTATCCTGTAACATCAGGTATCTCTGTTTCAGTAGGATTTTCACTAATTTCCTCAGTATATTCAGTTTCCTCAATAGATGGTTCTGTTTCATCGATTGCATCTTCTATCGATTCATTAGGATAAAGTTCTCTTGTCGCCATCTCTGATCTCATATCTATTAATCCTTCAATTATCTTTTTTACAAGTGGTGCTGTAACAACATTTCCACTTGTTGCTCCTTCAGGCTCATCTGCTACAGTTAAAATCACATATTCAGGTTTGTCTACTGGATATACACCAACAAATGATGCGACGGTTATATCAGGATTATAAGAACCATCTACAAACTTTTCACTCGTACCTGTTTTACCAGCAATGGCAAATCCTGGAATTTGTGCCCCATTTGCAGTACCATGATCAACTCCGTATACCATTAGCTCTTTCATTCTATTTGATGTATTTTCAGATATAACTTCTCTTACTTTTATATCTTTTATAGATTTCTCTTGACCAGTTTTACCATCGATAATCTTTGCAACTAATTTTGGCTGATATAAAGTTCCACCATTTACAATAGAGCTAATTGATGTTGCTACTTGTATAGGAGTAAGAGCTATACCATGTCCAAAGCTTGTTGTTGCTAATCTTGCTTGAGTTAAATCTTCTACAGTTTCTGGAACCATTCCTGCAATTTCACCTGGTAAATCAATTTTTGTTGGGTCATTAAATCCAAACTTATTTATATATTCAAGCATCTTCTCATTACCTAAAGCAAAACCCATTTGAGTAAATGCTGGATTACAAGAATTTGCCATAGCCTCTTCGATATTTTGATCCCCATGACCATTTGGATAAACATGACAATAAACAGGCATTCCTGGAACTTCTTCCATTATCCCAGTACAAGGATAAACAGTTTTATCAGTTGCGACTTTTTCTTCATAAGCAGCTGCAGCTGTAACGCACTTAAAAATAGATCCAGGCTCATAAACATCATTAGTCGCAAAACTTCTCCATCTTTCAAAAAGATGATTAGTCAATTCTTCATCACTTATATTTTGTTCTTTATATTCTTCTTGAACGCTTTTTCTTGGTTCATTTGGATCGTAGTTAGGGAAGTTCTCCATTGCTAGAATATTACCATTATTAGGATCCATTACAATTACAGTAAGTTTCTTTGGCTTAAATTCTTCATAAGTTTCTGTTCCATATTTATCTACTAACTCTTGAATTGTAGGATTAATAGTTAAGAAAAGATCTGATCCCTTATATGCCTCTTGTTTTTCTGGCTTTTCATAAGGAATAGAGCCTCCAGTTGCTGATTTATTTTCTATATTTAACCCTGGTTCTCCAAATAATATATCATCGTAATATGCTTCTAAACCATAAAGCCCATGACCTTCACCATCTAGAAAACCTAAAACATGAGCAGCATAGTCGTTATTTGGATAAGCTCTCTCACTATCAGTTTCTATCTTTAATCCGGCTAAGTTGGCAGTATTGATTTTATCTATCTCTTCGCCATTTAACTTTTCTTTTATTTTAGTTTTATCTTCAGATTTAATAGCTTTTTGTATTTCTTTATTATCAATACCAAGAGATTTCTCTAAAAATTCCACTAACCTTACTTCGTCATTGACATAATAAGGATAAAGGTAAAGTGAGTTAGACTTAACTGTTTCAGCTAAAGGATTGCCTTGGCTATCATAGATGTTACCCCTTGGGGGGGGTACCTCTTTTATATTTTTCCTTTGCTCAACAGCTAATTTTTTATAATCTTCATTATACTTTTGAATATATACTATTCTTCCAATTAGCCCTAAACTTACCAAAATTGCCAAACAATAAAAAAAAGTCAGTCTATTTGAAAGTTCCTTCATCTTATTCCTCATGTCCTAAAGCAGAAAGAATTGAATCCATAAAGGATTTTTCTTTCTCTATAATAATTTCACTAGCTTTTGCTCTTTTTTTTACATCGATTTTTACGATTTGATCTCCTCTAGGGTAGTCCATGCCCAAATTTAATTTAGCTAATTGTTCAATCCTAGTTGTAGCCTTGTATGGTTCAAGTTTACTAACAAGACTATCTCTTTCTGACTCTTTAAGTTCAATTTGGTTTTCTATTTCATCAATAGTAGTAGACACTTGCGAAATTTGTGTATAATTCATGATAACTTGTATAGACATTACAACACAAAAGAAAGAAAGGACAGCTATCAATATATTTTTATTTCTCTTTTTAGCTCTTATTCTTTTCCTTGCTTCAATATTTGTTATCCTATCATTAGCTACAGTGATTTTTTTCTTTTTGCGATTTGTGTCCTCATCGTGATATTGTCTAATTTTTCTTTGTTCCATAGCTATATCCTCTCAGCAATTCTTAATTTAGCACTTTTTGCCCTTGCATTACTTTCCATTTCTTCCTCAGAAGCTACAATTGGTTTCCGAGTTATCAATTTTAAAGTTTTTTCTTTATCACATTGGCAAATTGGTAGTTGGGGTGGACATATACAGTTTAAAGACTCATATTTAAAAATATCTTTTACAATTCTATCTTCTAGAGAATGAAAACTTATTACTAGAAATCTACCTTTTGGATTCAAGCAATCCACTAATTCAGGAATGGTATCTTCTAAAACTTTTAACTCTTCATTAACCTTTATCCTTACTGCTTGAAAAACTCTCTTTGCTGGGTGTCCTTTTTTCCTTGCCCCAGCTGGAACCGCAGCTTTAATTACATCTACTAAATCAAATGTAGTCTCAAGAGGATTTTCTTTCCTTCTAGCAACTATAAATTGAGCAATTCTCTTAGACCATTTTTCTTCCCCATATTTTAGAAATATTTCTGTTAGTTCATCTTCAGAATATTCATTAAGTAAATCTCGAGCTGTAAAGTCCTTTGATCTATCCATTCTCATATCTAATGGGGCATCGTGCATATATGAAAAACCTCTTTCAGGTGTGTCAATTTGATGAGATGAAACTCCTATATCCATCAAAATTCCGTCCACCTTTATTCCTTCTTCTTTTAAAACTCTAGGAGCTTGGCTATAATTCATATTATATATTTTAAAGCTATTTGATATTTTCTCTAATCTTTGTCTAGAAGCCTCAATTGCAGAAATATCTTGATCAAAAGCTAGTAGCTTACCTGATGTTAACCTTTTTAAAATCTCAGATGAGTGGCCTGCCCCTCCTAAGGTACAATCTAAATATATGCCGTCTTCTTTTATATTCAATCCCTCTATAACTTCATCTTTTAGAACAGGAATATGTTCAAACATCAGCTACACCTTTCTATAAGTCTAGATCCATAAGTTGATCTGAAAGCACTTCATAATTCAATGATTCATCATCATTATAAGCTTCCCATCTTTCCTTAGACCAAATTTCTATTCTTTTGGCAATTCCTAATATGTAAACTTCCTTATCTATACCAGCATATGTTCTCAGGTTAGCTGGAATAAGGATTCGTCCTTGATTATCTAATTGTAAATTGGAAGCTCCAGCATAAAAAAGCCTAGCAAAAGCCCTTGCTTCCTTTCTGCTCAATTGGTTCATACTGTTTATTTTTGTGGCTAATATTTCCCATTCTTCTTCATCATATACGAACAAACAACCTTCCATACCTTTTGTTACAAAGAAAGTATCGCTAAGCTGCTCTCTAAACTTAGA
>CAYSPO010000043.1:0-9639 GCA_964432945.1 uncultured Peptoniphilaceae bacterium | reverse complement strand
AACTATTTTCTTTAATATTAACTCATATTAAAGTATAATATAAAAGAGGTGAGAAAATGCAGATAAAATTTTCTATTCTAATCGAAGAATTATCAAATTATCAAATAAAAGTATACAAATTTAGAGATATAAATTTATCGTCTTTCAAATTATTAGAGGATAATATAAAAAATGATATTATATATCTAGCTGATATCACTGATTTCATAGCATTACCCGATAAAGACGAAAGAACATTTATAGTAACCGATCCTTATAATATTATTGATGATTTAGAATTAAATGGAAATTTCAACTTAATAAGAATTACAGAAACTATGGAACAAACATCTGTAATAAATATACTAAATGAAATATTTTTAAAATATTGGCAATTTGAAAATAATCTTTTGAGGTATATAAATATTGAAAAGCCAATAAAGGAAATTTTAGACTACATAAAATCATCAGTAAATCTAGATTTATGTATAAACGATTTTAATGGAAACGTTGTTATTACTAATACTGAAGACATCGATAAAAAAATTAAATCTTATACTTTTAGAATAAAAAATAAATCTATCGGCTCTATCACCCTATTAAATAATGGAGTTAATTCTAAAGAATATCAACTAAGTATGTTTTACTCTATAGTCGATATGCTTGGATCTAAACTAGAGAAGAATTTCAAAGAGGTTATTGACGCAAATCAAAGATTAGCTAATATAATTTTTGAAAATATGATAAATGAAAGAAAGCTTACAAACGATGACTATAAAAATTTATCTCTTTTAGGTTGGAAAAAGGAATTAAACTATAATTTAATCCTAATTGAAAATCTTTCTTTGAATTTAGGAAAAGAAATTAACTCCTTAATTGAGTCCTCCTATCCAAATGAGGCAATATTTATTAAATTTAAAAATAACCATATAATTTTATTAAACACAAATATAGCTGAAAAAGATATTTTTATATCCGAATTAAAACATATATTAAAAAATCAGATTAACCTAAAGGCAATTATATCTTCTGATTTTAGAAATTTAGATGACTTAAATACTCACTATACACTTTTAGCCAATATAATTGTAAATTTGGAAAATGGATTCTTTGATTATTCAAAAGACAAAATTGATTTATTAATTAAATCAAATTTAATTAATGAGAATTTTATAAATAAAGAAATAATGAAATTAAAAGAATATGATAAAAAAAACGATGAGGAGCTTTTAGAAACCTTATATGTGTACTTAGCATGCGAAAGAAGTTATGTTAAAACTTCAGAACTACTTAATCTACACAGAAACACCATTGTTTATAGAATAAATAAAATAGAAGGAATTATCAATTTGGATTTAGATAGTATTCACGGAAGATTACAAATCTTATTATCCTCCTTGATAATTTCCAACGATTTATTGAAATATAAGTAACTAAATATATTTTAAGTATTTTTCTATTTCTACAGACTTAACTTGACCTTGGTTAGATTTTTCTGATTTTAATATCCAAGAAATCTTATCACAAGCATAAGAAACAGCAGACTGAAGATCTTCCCCATTAGCTAATTTACCTGTTACCAATGCAGAAAATATATCGCCTGTACCTGCAAATTTATAAGGAATAAGATCATATTCTACTCTGAATATTTTACCTTTGTAATTATAATTGTCTACTCCATAGACATAGTATTTGTTATCTAATTTAACAGAGGTAATTAAAACAGATTTATTATTATGACTAAGCCTACATAACCAATCTTTTACAATCTCATCAGTAATATTTTCAGGGAAATGTTCATCTAAAATTATACTAGCTTCAGTTAAATTTGGAATTATAATATTAGATGAATTAACCATTGCCTTTGTATATTCTGTTACACTCTCAGATAGTCCATGATACAAACTACCATCATCCCCCATTATAGGATCATTTATAACTAAGGGATTATCATTAAATTCAATTAGTTCATTTATTATTTTTACTTGATCCATACTAGTAATGAGACCTATAAAAATAATATCAAACTTAAAGTTCAATTTCTTCCATATTTCTAGAGTTTTCGACATATATTCAGTTAAATCTTGCATTTCTGAAATTCCGTAATCAAAAGTATTTGAAACTATTGAAGTTAATAAATTATTTACATTACACTCCATATTAGATAAAATTGGCAACATCGCTGATAAACCAATCTTTTCATGTCCAACCATATCCCCAATTAACAGTACCTTTTTCATTTTATTCCTCTTTCACTTAAACTTTATATTTAATGATATTATAGATTTTATATATTTACAATGATATATGAATAAGTATATTTTGACTATCTATTATTAAGTAAGTATACTTATTCAGAAAAGGAGGTTTTCATGGATATAAAAAGAATAACAAAAACTGCAATATTTATGGCAATTATAACTGTTACCACAATAGTAATTGATATTCCAATACCTGGTACAAAAGGTTATATAAACGCAAGTGAAGTGGCAATATTTTTAACCGTACTTATACTTAATCATAAGTCTTCTTCATTAACAGCAGGATTAGCTTGTGCAGGGGCAGATATTTTACTTGGCTATGCCTTTTATGCACCTATAACATTCTTTGTTAAGGCTATAGAAGCTTTACTAGCACATAATTTATTAAAAGTTAAAAAATTACCAGTATTTGCAAGTCTTGCGTTGGCTTCAGTGATTAACCCATTAGGTTACTTTTTAGCTGAAATATTTATGTACGGAAAGCAAACTGCATTAATAGGTATCCCAGCTAATATAGGTCAAAGTCTATTTGGAGCTTTAGTTGCTACTATAGTTTATCCCTTAATAATTAAGGCTATAGAAGCATCTAATAAATAAATTTATCTTTACTTATAAAAAACTACCTAGCATTATTCTAAGAAATAAAAAAAGGATAAGCTAGGTATTTATTTTTATAATATTAAGTTTTTATCAAAATTATTAAAAGTCAAACTTTTCCATTGAAAAATCAGTATCAAATGGAAAAAATACAGGATTAGTTGAATTAAAGTCATCAAATTCAGCACAATAAACCTTTTGATTAGAACGACTTTTTGCGGTCATCAGCAAGTTTTTATTATCATAAGCTGCAATATATCTTGTATAAATATTATGCTCATGTTTATTACTATATATGAAGCCTTTAGGAAGTCTAATGGCATCCATAATATCATAAGCATTTTTAAGAGCATCTCTTTGATTGAGGGATTTTTCTTGGGTTCTTACAAAATAATGACTTTTTATAAATCTTGAAGCAGGATCATATCCTCCAGGTAAAGATTTTGAGCCATTAAAATTTTCAAGATTATCATCTTCATAAAAATATTTTTCAAGTTTCTTCACATGAGACTTAAATGAAGGTGAATTTGTCATAACATCATATGGATTATCATAAAATACATACTCTTTATTTTTAGGCTCAACTACTACGCATTTACCATTTTTATCTACAAACATATGATGAAAATCAGGGCAAATAACCGCTTCACCTTTACTATTTTTACTTGAAATATGAATATTATCTAAATCATTACATAATTCATCTACATCTGCGTATGTTAAAAGAGCATAATTCATATAATCTAAACTAGAAATATTTACTTTTCCTTCTTGTATTTTGTCATCATGTATATTAAAAGCATGGTAATAGTTTGTGCATCCCATAAGCCCTTTAGTATTAATACCATCTTTGAAAGGTGTAGATTTGTAGAACACTACTCCCATAGCTTCATATTTAGATGTAATCAAATTATCCTCTAAATCAACCATATAGCAGTAATCTTTAGGCATATATAGCCCATTATATATAAGGGGTGATTCAAAATCCATTGTTCTTGCTAACACATAACCCTCATTTGAATCTATCTTAATTGTTGTACACATAAATTCCTCCTGAGCTTATCCAATTTCACTAATTTTACTAATTATTTTATAATCATCACCAATAATAATCTGACTAATAGAAGCATTTTCTATTTTAAATTTATAGAAATATTGAAGATCATCAAATACCCAAGCTAGTATACTTCTTATAACTCCTTCATGGGTTACAATTAAAGTATCTCTTTCTAAATCTTTAACAAAACTTACTACTCTTTCATACATTTGCTTCAAAGACTCTCCTTCTGGAATTTCATAATTTAAATAATCTTCAAACCATCTTGAGCTTTCTTCGGGATACTGTGTGCATATATCTTTATAAGTCCTTCCAGTAAAAATTCCAAAATCTGTCTCTTCTATTCTACTATCTGCTTTACCATCTAAGTCTAGTAGTTCAAAAGATTTTTTTGTTCTTGAATGGGGACTGAAATAAACTTCATTAAAAGAATATAAAGTTAATTTATCTTTTAGCTTTAATATTTGCTTTTTACCTATCTCACTTAAGCCTACACTAGAATCACTATATATCCCTTGCAGATTGTCTTGTGTTTGTCCATGCCTTATCATAGTTAACTTAATTTCTCTCATTTTATCCTCACAGGTAAACCGCACGCTACTAGATAAACTTGATCTGATTCTTTGGCTATTTTTTGGTTAATTCTTCCTTGTATATCTCGGTATATTCTTGCTAGTTTATTTTCAGGAACAATTGACATTCCTACTTCATTAGTTACAAGAATAAGATTTTTATTTTCTATTCTTATCTTATTTATTAACTTCTCTAACTCATTAAGAATTTTCTTCTCTATTTTTTCTTGAGTAATAAAGTCAATTTCTTCTAAATCTTTTGTAACATCAAACATAATATTTGAAGATAACAAAGTTATACAATCTAACAAATAAAACTTTTCTTTTTCTACAGCTTTATCCAAATCATAGTTCGCCTCAAAAGTTCTCCATGTGATAGATCTTTGTTTTCTATGAGCTTCTACTCTATTTTTCATTTCTTTATCAAAAATCTTAGAAGTTGCTATATAAACAACATCTTTTTCATTTCTATATAGACTTTCTGCAAAACTACTTTTCCCAGATCTCGCTCCTCCAGTAACTAAAATTATCATACTATAACCCCATTATTTTATAAATTTCTTTTATATCTAAAGATTGTCTCAAAGTAGCTGATAGTTTATCGTATTGAGAGTTTTTGTAATTCTCTACATTTTCTATACCTTCATATTTATTTATATTATTTCCAGTTAAACTATCCTCATCATCTAAATCTATATCTATTTTTGGAACTACCCCTAAAACAGGCACTTTAGTTATATCTTCTATCATATCAAGACCATTTTCTAATAGCTTTATATCTCCCCTAAACTTGTTTACTATTAATCCTTTGACTCTAGACCTATCTTCTTCATCTATTAGACTAACTGTCCCAGCAAAAGCTGCAAATACTCCTCCCCTATCAATATCACCTACTATAACAACAGGAGAATCAGCAATTCTTGCCATACCCATATTAACAATGTCATTTTCATTTAAGTTTATTTCAGCTGGGCTTCCCGCACCTTCAATAACAATAATATCATAATCATTAGAAAGGGAGTTGAAAGCCTCTTTAATATCCTCTTTTAGGCTTAGTTTGTAATTGGAATATTCTATTCCTGACATATATCCTTTTGATATCCCATTTACTATTACTTCTGATCCTACATTGCATTTTGGCTTTAAAAGTATCGGGTTCATTCTTGGATCAGGCTTACAGTTAGCAGCCTCAGCTTGCATAACTTGAGCTGAACCTATCTCATATCCAGATTCTAATGTTACAGGAAAAGCCATGTTTTGAGATTTGAAAGGAGCAACCTTATAGCCATCTTGGGAAAAAATCCTACAAAGCCCAGCAGCGATAAATGTCTTACCTGCGTCTGATGTAGTTCCTTGTACCATAATAACTTTAGCCATTTTTACTTATCCTCACTTTCGATTACTTTTTTTATAGAATCTATTAAATACTTATTATTTTCAGAATTTTTTACTGCTACTCTAAAGTATTTACTAGACAAGTTTTTATAATTAGAACAATCTCGTATTAGTATTTTATATTTCAACAATTTTTCTTTGAAATTCTTAATTTCCGTCTTAAATAAAATAAAATTAGCATAACCCTCAAAAACTTCAAATTCCATATCTTCTAAACTTTTCACTAAGAACTCTCTTTGTCTATGGATATATAAAGAAGACTCTTCTAAATAATTTTTTAATTTTAGAGATTCTATTCCTGCTCTTTGGGCTAAATTAGATACATTCCATGGGGGACCAAACTCTTTTAATTTTTTGATTAGTTCTGTATTAGATGACACAGCATATCCTAGTCTTATACCTGGTAATGAATATGTCTTGGTAAAGGCATTTATTATGATTAAGTTAGTATATGATTTTAAAAATTCTCTTGATGAATATTCACTCGGGTTTTCAAGAAAATCAATAAAACACTCATCTATTACAAGATTAACTTCATTAATTATTGCTTCATCTAGGATATTTTTAATAAAGCTTTTATCTGTTAATTGACCAGTTGGATTATTGGGATTACATATATAAATTACATCATAATTCTTAATTCTATCTATATAATCATCTTGTATTATAAAGTCATTATTTTCATTTAAATAATAGTAATCTATTTTTGTATCTATAAGATTTAAGCTTGATTCATATTCACTAAAAGTAGGAGCAAGAAGTAAAGCATTTTTGGGTTTTAAAACGAGAGGAATTCTGTAAATAGCTTCTGCAGCTCCATTAGAAACAAATACCATATCCTCATTAATATTCTCTTTTTCTGAAATTGATTTTACAAGCTCCCTACAATTTATATCCGGATATCTATCAATATTTTCTAATTCTTCCTCTAGTAACCTTAAAATTTTATCATCTAAACCTAGAGGGTTTATATTTGAAGAAAAATCAATAATTTCATCATAGTTAATTCCTTCTTTTAATGATTCACTGTATATATCAGCACCATGCTCATTTGTCTTCATAACAACTCCATAAAATATTTTATAATTACTATAATCAACATTAATAAAAAAGAACTAAGCAGCATTATTCTGTTACATAATTTTATATGGACAGCTTTTGGCTTGTGTATATATCTTCCAATATAAGGTTTCTCTACTATTTTACCATTATATTTATTAGGACCACCTAACCTAATACCAAGAGCTCCTGCAGCAACAGCCTCAGTTTGTGCAGAGTTAGGGCTTAAATGCTTATATCTATCTTCTTTGAAAACCCTAATAGAATTCTTGTAATCTAATCTAAGTATAAAACTAGATATAATCATAAGTAATGAAGCAATTCTTGCTGGGATAAAATTTGCAATATCATCTAACTTAGCTGAACAATAGCCAAATTTCTCATACTTTTCATTTCTATATGCAACCATAGAGTCTAAAGTATTTATAGCTTTATAAGCATAGGCAAGAGGTGCTCCTCCTATACAGGCAAATAGTATAGGAGCTATTACCCCATCGTTTGTATTTTCTGAAACTGTTTCAACGGTAGCTGTTGTTATTTCTTCTTCACTTAAATTTATTGTATCTCTCCCTACAATATATGATAGTAGTTTTCTAGCTTTTTCTATATCTTTATTCACTAAGGCTTTATAAACTATCATACTTTCATCGTATAAACTTCTTACTGCAAAAGTAAAATAAATTAAAATTGATTCTATAATAAATCCGAAAATATAATTTATTTTATAACTTATGTATTTTATAGCTGCAACAAATAAGAAACTTCCTACAACTATTATAATTGTTAAAATTCCCCCAAGTATATAGTCATTTATAAATTTTACTTTATTTCTCAAAAAATGTTCTATTTTATTTATTAATAAACCAATAAATCGTACAGGGTGATAAAATGATTTGGGATCACCAATAATTAAATCTAAAATATATGCAATTACTATATTCATATTTCCTCCTAGTTAATAAACTATAGCATAAATTTTTTATACTCGCTAATTGCATATATAAATATTTTTAATATATAATATAATATAAAAAAAGCAACCCAAGGGTTGCTTTCTAGTTTACTTTAAATCATCATTTTTCTTTTTTTGTTCTTTATATTTTATACCTAAAGGATTCGTCTCAGCTTTACGTTTTTTAACTAACTTATAAATAATAAAGATTATAATTATGATTATAATAATCGGTATAATATTTAATACTAAAAGAATAACTAAATTTTTAACACCTTCGATAAAATTTTTCCCTGAACGCTCAAAAGCATCTTTCAATCTCTCAATGAAACTAATCTCAACTTTAGAAGGTGCTTTATTATCCGTCGCCACTTCATTTAAGTTTACTGAAATTTGAGAATAGCTTGTAAGAGTATCATAGTTGGATTGCTGATTTTTTATATTTTCAATTTCGAATGTCGTCTCATCTATTTCCACCTCTACTTCGAGTAAATCCTTAATATTATCTTGGTTTTCTTGAAGTTCATATAATCTATCCAGCTTTTTCTCTAAATTCTTTAATCTCAATTCATTATCTCTATAAATATCAGTTATATCTGTACTTGATTTAACCTTATTATATACAACTAAATCTTCACTTACCTGTAAATCATTTAAGAAAGCATCTGTCTGTTGCTTCGGAATTTTAACTTCCATATAAATATATCTTGGAATAACTCCTCCTTCAGATACATTTGTTACATAGCCATCATATTTTTCTATCAAAGTATTAATATTATTTACAGCTTTATCATAATTTTTAGTTTCTGAATTGATTTCAAAAGATTCAATAAACTTAGTATTTTCATTTTCACGAACATTTTCAGAAGATACATCTGTGTCCTTTATTTCTTCTTCCATATAGTCTGATTGAACTTCATTAGTCTCCATTTTATACTCTGCTGGAGCCTGAGAATCATCAATTTCTACTCCTTCACTAGAGCACCCGACAAAAAATAATGCACTTACTAATAGTAATAGTCTTTTCATAGAAAACTCCTTTTAATATTATTAAAATAATGGTTCTTAATTCTCTTACGAATTAATTAAATCAAATAATATATCATAATTCTTTAATAATTTTTCTTCATCTTGAATATAAGTGGTGACTATTAGTTCATCAGGCCTATATTTGTTTACTATTTTTTCTATCTGATCTCTGGCTGATTCTTTATCTCCACTTATAGTTAAGCCTCTAGAGCTTTTTATCATAAATTTTTCTATACTTGTTAGCTTAGATTCGAAATCTGGATCTATTTTATAAAATTCTTCATTATTTTGGTTAAGAATTTGTAGAAATACTTGTTTTCCTTGATTATTAAGTTCGTTTGCTTCTTTTATTGAATCTGCTATATAGCTAGAAAAAGCAAGCATAACATATGGTTCGTCAAGATATTTACTAGGCTTGAAATTATCCCTATAACAATCTATAGATTTTTGTATTTTATCTGGCGAAAAATGTCCAGCAAATGCATAAGGTAATCCGAATTCTGCAGCTATTCTCGAAGATATACAAGAACTTCCCAATATATATATACCCACCTTTGAGCCTGTGCCAGGATATGGAGATGGTAAATTAGAATCATTATCTCCTTCAAAGTAATCTAACAGTTCTTTAATAGCATTTTTAAAGGAACTCTCTAAATATATATTTCTATAAATTAATTTAGCTGTTTCTAAATCAGTACCTGGGGCTCTTCCTATTCCTAAATCTATTCTATTAGGATA
>CAYSPO010000042.1:2314-10292 GCA_964432945.1 uncultured Peptoniphilaceae bacterium | reverse complement strand
TTATTATGTAAAAAGCAGGCCAATTTATTAATGTTTGACATAATTCTATACATATAGTATTATTAAGTAGTAGAATTATTACGGAAAATGAAAGTAGAAGTATCCGCTTCTCACCTGAGTGAATAGTCACTGGGTATAATTTATAAAATTATTATTTTTATAGCGGGTATTTTGCCTGCTATTTTTTAATTACACACGGGGGTGCAATATTATAAAGGACCAATTAGTAAATGAAGGAATAAGAGCAAGAGACGTAAGACTTATTGGAGCTGATGGTGAACAAGTTGGTATAATTTCTAGAAATGAAGCTCTTCAGAGAGCAGCTGAAGTAGGCCTTGATCTTGTCTGTGTTTCTCCAAAGGCTAGTCCACCAGTATGCAAAATCATTGATTACGGTAAGTTTAAGTATGAAGAAGAAAAAAGAGCGAAAGAAGCTAAGAAAAAACAAGCTGTAATAAATGTTAAGGAGATCAGGATGTCTCCGAACATCGACACTCATGACCTTCAGACAAAGGCTAATAATGCGATTAAATTTTTGAAATCTGGAGATAGAGTTAAAGTTACTATTAGATTCAGAGGAAGAGAAATGGCTCATCAAAATCAAGGATATGAAGTTTTAAACGACTTTACTGAACTTATCAATGAGTATGGCCATGTAGATAAGAAAGCAAAAATGGAAGGACGTAACATGTCAATGTTTGTTAGTCCTAATGTAGAGGAGTAAAGATATGCCTAAAATGAAAACCCATAGGGGTACAGCAAAAAGACTTAAAAGAACTGCTAGTGGAAAATTAAAGAGATATCAAGCTTATACAAGCCACTTAACAGGTAAGAAATCACCTAAGAGAATTAGGGGATCTAGAAAAGCAAAAATGGTAAGCAAGGGAGATCAACGTAGAATCGATAAAATGATTCCGTAGGTCATTGAAAAAGGAGTAATTATGGCAAGAGTAAAAGGCGGTCCAGCTAAACATAAAAGACACAAAAAGTTATTAAAACAAGCTAAAGGTTATTATGGTGCTAAGTCAAAAACTTATAAAGCAGCTCATCAAACTGTAATGAGAGCTATGGCTTTCGCTTACATTGGTAGAAAGCAAAAGAAAAGAGAATACAGAAAACTTTGGATAGCAAGAATCAATGCAGCTACAAGAATGCATGGAATGAGCTACAGCAAATTTATCCATGGTTTAAAAGTTAATAATATCGATGTAAACAGAAAAATGCTATCAGAAATGGCAATTCATGATCCACAAGGATTTGAAGAATTAGTTAGCATCGCTAAAGAAGCTTAGGTTTAACCTAGGCTTCTTTTTTTGGGAGAAATTAACCTTTCCATAATATTAACTATTTAATCTCTCTATATTTTGATATAATAAATGTTAATGAATTAAAGGGGAATGATAATCTTGGGAGAAAATGTGATAACAAGTAAGACGAATAAAAAATATTCAATATATAAATCTTTATCTGATAAAAAATTTAGACAAAAGTATGGTCTTTATAAAGTTGAAAGCCTAAAAATGATAGAAGAGGCTATAAAGAGCAAAGTTGACATAGAAGATATAATTGTATCAGAAGAAAGTAAATACTTAGATTTATTTGACAAACCCTTCGTTATTGCAGAAGAATTATTTTCAGAACTTACAGATATGGTTAATTCAGATGGTTTAATAGGAATTATAAAAATCCCTAAACTCAGTAAAATTCCTGATGTAGGAAAGTTACTTTGCCTAGATGAAATAAAAGATCCAGGTAATATGGGGACTATAATAAGAAGTGCTGAAGCCTTTGGATTTACAGAAATACTTTTGATGCCTGGCTGTGTTGATATATATAATCCTAAAACACTAAGAGCCAGTATGGGCTCAATTTATAGGATAAATATTAGACAAACAAATGAAGATGAAGTTTCAAAATTAAAAGAAAATTCTTATAAAATAATCTCATCATCTTTAGAGAAAAGCCAGGATATAAAAGATATAAATATAGATTATAAATATATTTTAGTAATTGGAAGCGAGTCACATGGGATTAGTAGGTTTTTCCGAGAACTATCGGATGTATTTATAAAAATCCCTATGCAGGGCGAAGTGGAGTCCTTAAATGCTGGGGTTGCAAGTTCTATTTTAATGTATGAACTATCATAACTATGAAAGTTTGAAAAAACTTCTACATGATATATAATGAAAAGAGTAGGAAAAATATGGAGGTTAAAATGAAGCAAGAATTAAATGAACTTAAATCAAGGGTTTCACAAGCTGTAGAAAATTCAACCAATATAAATGAATTAGAAGAAATTAGAGTTAATATTTTTGGTAAAAAAGGAGAGTTAACTAACCTATTAAAAGGCATGGGTTCTCTTTCTGCCGAAGAAAGACCTCTAATCGGTAAGCTTGCTAACGAAATCAAAGAAGAATTAGAAGAATTCTTAACTGATAAGGTTGAGTCTTTAAATAAAGAATTTCTAAATACAAAAATTAAAGCTGAGAAACTAGATGTTACTGCTGATTTGAAAACTGCAGAAATTGGACATAGACATCCTCTTAACCAAACAATAGAAGAACTTGAGCTAATGTTTAGAGAAATGGGCTTTGATGTGGTTGATGGGCCAGAAATTGAATTAGTAGAAAATAACTTTACTTTTCTAAATTTCCCAAAAGATCACCCATCTATTGGACCATCCGATACTTTCTACATAGATGAAGAACATCTTTTAAGAACACATACTTCACCAGTTCAAGTTAGGTATATGAAAGAATTCAATCCACCTATAAAAATGGTTTCAGCAGGAAGAACTTTTAGAGTTGATGATGTTGATGATACTCATTCACCTATGTTTCATCAAATTGAATGCTTAGTAGTTGATGAAGGCGTAACTATGGCTAATTTAATAGAAACTCTAAATACTTTTGTAAGAAATTTCTTTGGTGATGATATCAAAACTAGATTTAGACCTCATAATTTTCCGTTTACAGAACCAAGTGCAGAAGTAGATATTTCATGTATGGAATGTCACGGTAAAGGTTGTTCAGTATGTGATTATACTGGCTGGGATATGGAGCTCTTAGGCTGCGGTATGGTTCATCCTAATGTATTATCAGCTTGTGGCATAGATCCTAATAAATATTCTGGATTTGCCTTTGGTATGGGAATAGATAGAATTACCATGGTTAAATATGGATTAGATAATATTAGGCTTTTATACGATAATGACGCAAGATTCTTGAAACAATTTTAAGGAGAGAAAAATATGTTACTAGCTATTAATTGGATGAAAAAATATGTTGATGTAGATATCACTACAAGGGAACTTGCTGATAAATTAACTCTTTCAGGATCTCATGTTGAGTCGATTAAAGACTTTTCTGAAGGTTTAGATAATATTGTTGTGGGGAAGGTTTTGGAAATTGAGAAACACCCAGATGCAGATAAACTTGTGGTTACAAAAATAGATGTAGGCAATGAAATACTACAAATAGTTACAGGTGCACCGAATATTGAAAAAGATGCTTTTGTTATGGTTGCACTTGAAGGTGCTATTGTAAATGATGGTATGAAAATTAAAAAAAGCAAACTAAGGGGAGTAGAATCTAACGGAATGTGCTGCTCTTATCAAGAACTAGGCATATCAGACTCCCTTATTCCTAAAGATTATAAAGATGGAATAGTACTTTTAAAAGGTGATTTTGAAGCTGGAACGCCTGTATCAGAAGCTCTAGGATTTAATGATGAAGTTATAGAACTTGAAATCACTCCTAATAGGCCAGATTGTCTTTCTGTTTTAGGTATGGCTAGAGAAGCTGCAGCAGCAGTTGATGAGAAACTAGAATACCCTTTATCTTATAGAACAAAAGAAGCTAATGAAGTAGAGTTTTCAGGTGAAATTAATACAGATAAATGCGATAAATTAGTTTTATCAGCAATTACTGATGTTAAAATTGAAGAATCTCCTACTTGGATGCAAACATACCTAATGAAATCAGGAATAAGACCTATTAATAATATAGTTGATATAACTAATTATGTAATGCTTGAGTATGGTCAACCTTTACATGCTTATGATTTAGACAAATTAGCTGGAAAAGAAATTAAAGTTGAAGAAGCCAAAGACTCGGATACTCTTACTAGTTTAGATTCAGAAACAAGAAAGCTAGAAGAAGGCGATATAATAATAAAAGATGGAGAAAAAATAATAGGCTTAGCTGGAATTATGGGTGGATTAGATACAGAAGTCACAAATTCAACCAAGAACATTCTTATAGAGTCTGCAAGCTTTAACAAGGCTCAAATAAGAAAAACTTCAGCAAGGTTAGGATTAAGAAGCGAAGCATCTTCAAGATTTGAAAAAGGAGTTAGCCCAAGCTTTTGTCAAGATGCAGCAGATAGAGTGGCTTTTCTTGTAAAAGAACTAGGAGCAGGTAGATCTTCAAGTAACTTTATAGTTATAGATAAACTTAAAGAAGAAGAAAATCAAGTAGAGTTAAGATACAATAGGACAAATGAACTTTTAGGAACTGATTTATCTAAAGATAAAATGATAAACTATCTAGAAAGACTAGAGTTTAAGGTAGAAGATAAAAGGGATACTGCTCTTGTAAGTGTACCTAGTTTTAGATCAGATATTGAAATAGAAGAAGATTTAATAGAAGAGATTGGTAGAATTTATGGATTCCATAACATAGAGCCTAAAGCTCTTGTAGGAAAGTTATCTAAAGGGAAAATGTCTTCAAATAAGTCTAAAGAATATAGGCTAAAGAATGATTTATTTGCTTTAGGATATTCTGAGGTTCTTACTTATTCTTTTGTTAGTCCTAAATTAAATGTAAGATCAGGTATTAATGATAGTGAGCTATGTGATTTTATTAAACTACAAAATCCATTGGGAGAAGAATTCTCTGTTATGAGAACTAGCATCTTACCTAATCACTTAGAGATTATCTCTAGAAATCTTAATAATAATTGTAAGGAATTTTCTACTTTTGAGATAGGAAATGTATTTATAAAAGGCGAATTTGATGAAATAGAAAAAAGAAGATTAGTTGTTACATCCTATGGAAATGTTGATTTTTATTCTTTCAAAGCTGATTTTGTAACTCTTATGTCTAGAGTGGGCATAAGGAATATAGAATTTGTTCCTAGAGAAGATATTGAACTTTATCATGCTGGAAGATGTGCAGAAATGTTTGTAGGTGAAAATAGCCTAGGCTTAATGGGGGAAATTTCATATCAAACGAGAGAAGAGTTTTCTATTAATAAAAGAGTATATGCTTTAGAAGTAGATATGGATTTAATTAATGATTTAACTAATACACAAATAACTTATGAAAAAATAATTAAATTCCCAGCTATATATAGAGATCTTTCTTTAGTGGTAGATAAGGATGTAACACATTCATTTATTAAGTCTATAATCCTAGATGATGCACCAGAAATTTTAGAAGGTATAAGACTAGCAGATATATATACAGGAGAACAAATTGAAGATGATAAAAAATCTTTAACTTATGAAATAATATATAGAGCTAAAGATAGAACTTTAGTAGATAAAGAAGTAAATAAAATTCAAGAAAAAATAATTGAAAAATTGGAAGATAATGATATATATCTAAGAAAGTAGGTAAATATGGACTCAAATAAAGTAGATGTCATGATTGGAGGTATCAACTATACAATTGTAGCTGATGCCGAGCCTAAAACAACTAAAGAAATTGCTGCTTATGTTGATAAAGTTTTATCTGATATTATGAGCAAAAATAACAGGCTAAATCAAAATATGATTAATATCCTAACTCTAATGAATATTACCGCAGAATTATTTGAGTCTAGGAAAGCCTGCGAAGAATTAAAACAAGAATCTATTGGACCTAAAGAAAAATATGATTCTATGATAGAAGAAATTAGTAAATTAAAAGATGAAAATGAAGATTTAAAAACATCTTGTGATAACTTGAAAGATGATTTAGTTTCTTCGTTAAATACAATAAGCGAAATGAATAAGCAAAAAAGAGCTATAGAAGAAAAACAAGCTGAGACTGAAGCTGACTTAGCCCAAAGAGAAAATCAAGTTAAAGAATTTACAGATAATTTAAGTAAAATTCAAACAGAAATGTTTGAACTTCAAAAATCTTGCCAAGAACTAAATAAAAAAATAAATGGTGATAATTAATGTCCATTGAAATATTAGCACCAGTTGGCAATAAGGAAATGTTTAATGCTGCTCTTTTAGGAGGAGCGGACGCAGTTTTTCTAGCATCAAAATCTTTTGGTGCTAGAGCCTATGCTAGTAATTTTAATCTTGATGAAATCGCCGAAATGGTTGCTAGTTCTAAGCTTAGGGGTGTGAATGTTCATGTTACTGTAAATACGTTGATAAAAGAAAGCGAAATGTCTGAGGCACTTGAACTAATAGGTAATCTTGCTAGAATTGGAGTAAAGGCTATCATTATCCAAGATATAGGTCTATTAAATTTAGCATCAAATACCTATAAGGATATCGAGTTTCATTGCAGCACCCAGCTTTCTGCTAATAACCTATACGCTGTGAATACACTACAAAAACTAGGAGCAAATAGAATTATACTTGCTAGAGAGCTAAGCCTAGATGAAATTGAATTTATAAGCAGAAATTCTGATATTGATTTAGAAGTTTTTGGTCATGGTTCTTTATGTGTTTCTTATTCTGGAAAATGTACTATGAGTTCTTTTATTGGGGGAAGAAGCGGTAATAGAGGTAGATGTGCTCAGCCTTGTAGAAAAGAATATGAATTGTTAAAACCTTCCCTAGAAGTTCTTGGGAAGGGCTTTTATTTAAGCCCAAAAGATTTAGCAAGTAAATACGGGGCTATAAAACTGGAAGAACTAGGTATTAAATCAATTAAAATTGAAGGAAGAATGAAAAAACCAGAATATGTATATGGAGCAGCAAAATATTATAAGGCTCTTATAGATATGGGGAGATCTGACGAATATTTAATTAATGAAGTTTCTAATAGAGGTTTTACTAAAGGAAGATTAGGGGAAGATAAGGGAAATAGTTATGTAGATCTAAAGGGATATTCTCCAAGAGGAAGCGAAGTGGGGATTATATTAGGCGATAAGGAAAAATATATAGAGCTTTCGCAAGATACATCTACTCAAGATACTTTAGAGATTCAATTAAAGAGTAAAAAATTTCCTCTAACAGTAGATAAAGATTATAAAAAATCTAATAGAATTATATTAAATAAGTTCTCGGATGCTGTCTCTTCTACCAAAGTCTATAGGATATTTAATTCAAAATTAAGAGAAAATGACTTTACAAGGACACCTATTATCGATAAACTGCCTTTAGAAATGATTTTAACTGCCTATGTTGGACAAAAACCATCTTTAGAATTAATATGTCCATATGGCAAAAATATAGTTGTTTTAGATGAATATATCGAAGAAGGTAAAAAAATAACCTTAAATTATGAATTGGCAGAAAAACAACTTTCTAAATTAAATGATACAGATTTTTACTTGAAAAACTTGATTCTAAATACAGATAATAAATCATTTATGCCTGTAAGTTTATTAAATAACCTTAGAAGACAAGCAGTATCAGAGATGTTTTTTAGGAATGATTATAAAAAGAATTTTATAAAGAAAGATTTCCAGGAAATTAATCAATCAGAAGTAAAGTTTATTCGTTCTTACAAATGGAATAAAAACTTACTGAAATATAATTGGGATTCTATTTTATTAAGTAGTTTAGAAGGAGTAACCTCTTTAGATAATAGAAATATTTTTTATGAATTACCTATGGTAATAAAAGATCATGAATACAAGGAACTAGAGGCTTTAATTAATAAAAATAAAAATAAACTCAAAGGCATAGTTGTATCTAATATTTGGGATATAGTTTTTGCTAAGAAATTTAATGATATGGAAGTAATAGTAAGTGAATATGCTAATATCTTTAATAGTTATAGTATAAATACTTGTAAGAATCTTGGTG
>CAYSPO010000042.1:0-2214 GCA_964432945.1 uncultured Peptoniphilaceae bacterium | reverse complement strand
CTAGTTCTTGAAGGTAAAAAAATTAATGAAAGTAGAAAAGGACATTTTGAAAAGGGAGTTCTATAAATGATAGAAAAATCTTTGAGGGTTTTAGAGTATGATAAAGTTATCAAGATGCTTGAATCTCAAGCTGCATCAAAACTTGGTAAAGAAAAATGCTCTGATATCAGACCTTTGAAAAGTCTTAAGCAAATAAATAAATTACAAGAAGAAACTAAAGAAGCAAGTTTTCTTATGAATGAATTAGGAAATCCACCACTTTTTGGTATTTTTAACTTAAACGAAGTTTTAAATTATGCTAAAAAAGGTGGAGTACTTGCTATGAGTTCGCTATTAGATGTTAGTGCAAACTTAAGGGTTTCTAGTGAATTAAAAAAATATCTTAGTGAAAAAGACGAAGATTTAACCTTAAATCTTTTAGAAGATATGATAAATAGGTTAAGTCCGGAAAAAAACATACAAAGTGAAATTGAAAGAAAAATTATCTCTGCTAATGAAATGGCAGATGATGCAAGCCCTAGGCTTATGTCTATAAGAACTAGCTTAACTAATAAAAATATAGAAATAAGAAATAGAATAAATTCAATAGTATCGTCTAACGCAGATTATTTACAAGATAATATATCTACTATAAGAGATGGAAGACATGTTGTACCTGTAAAAAGTCAATATAGAAATACATTTAAAGGAATAGTCCATGATGTTTCAGCTAGTGGTGCTACTGTTTTCATCGAACCTATGGCTGTTGTTAATGTAAATAATGAAATAAAAATTCTTCTTGAAGAGGAAGAAGAAGAAATTGAGAGAATACTTAGATTATTAACAGAAAAAGTTGCTGATAAAGCTGAAATAATTCAAGCTAACCAATATATTTTAGAAGATTTAGATTTTATTTTTGCAAGAGCAAAATTATCTAAAAAAATGGATGCTGTAGCTCCAAAGCTAAATAAAGATGGTTATATTAAATTAATTAACGCAAGACATCCTCTAATAGGGGAAAAAGTAGTTCCTATTTCTTTGGAACTAGGAGAAGACTTTACAAGTCTTTTAATTACAGGGCCAAATACTGGAGGAAAAACAGTTTCTCTAAAAACAGTAGGACTTTTTACATTAATGGCAATGAGTGGTCTTCATATAC
Source organism: uncultured Peptoniphilaceae bacterium (assembly GCA_964432945.1). Classification (GTDB taxonomy): domain Bacteria; phylum Bacillota; class Clostridia; order Tissierellales; family Peptoniphilaceae; genus CAYSPO01. Next base: position 1,076 of record CAYSPO010000042.1, on the reverse strand, counting down.
CTGCTGATATGGGAAGTGAAATTGCTATTTTTGATCATATATATGCAGATATTGGAGACGAGCAAAGTATTGAACAATCTCTTTCTACATTTTCATCTCATATGACAAATATAGTTGATATTTTGGAAAATATAACTGAAAATTCACTTGTATTATTTGATGAACTTGGAGCAGGGACAGACCCAACCGAAGGATCAGCTTTAGCAATAGCTATACTTGAGCATTTAAGAAGAAAAAATATAAGAACTATTGCTACAACTCACTATGCTGAACTTAAAGTCTATGCATTAAACACTGAAAATGTGGAAAATGCTTCTGTTGAGTTTAACCTTGATACCCTTAGGCCGACATATAAGCTAACTGTTGGTACAGTTGGAAAATCTAATGCTTTTGAAATTTCGAAAAGATTAGGAATTCCTATAGAAATAATTAAAGATGCTGAGTATATGATTTCTTCAGAGAATAAATCTTTTGAAGAGGCTTTAATTAATATAGAGGAAGATCGTAAAACAATTGCTAATTTAAAACAAGAAATTGCTAGAAAAGAAAAAGACGCAAAAATCATTCAAAAAAGACTTGAAGAAGAGCTTTCTAAAGCAGAAAAATCAAAAGCTAAGATTATTGAAGGTGCGAAAAAAGAAGCAGCTGAAATCCTAGAAGAAGCAAAGGAAAAAGCTCAAAGCTCGATTAGAGAATTGAATAAAATTAGAAAATCATCAGATAAAGAATCTATACAAAGGGCACATGAGATAAAAAGTGAGCTTGACAAGAGTCATAAAAAATATGATGAAAAAGATTATAGTTTTCTAAATGTTAAAGCTACCGATACCGTGGAAGAATTAAAGCTTGGTGATGAAGTAAAAGTTTTAACTATGGGGCAAAGTGGACAGGTAGTAGAATTACCAGACAAGCAAGGAAACCTTGTTGTAGAAATAGGAATATTAAAGATTAATACAAATATAAATCAAATAGAGAAAACCAAATCAAAGGCCGCCAAAGGCTCACAGGCTAATATAAAAAATATTATAAAAAATAGAATGAATAAAAATATAAAAACTGAAATTGATATTCGAGGT